>DATMPY010000063.1:0-14292 GCA_035566955.1 Solirubrobacteraceae bacterium
CCGCCGCCACCTCGTTCGCCCCCCTGAACTTGTAGAAGAAGCCCAGATTGGCCACGAATGCGCATGCAAGCGCGAGCAGGATTCCGAGGTCGAGAGTCATCGTTTGGCGCAGGAAGAGTGGTTTAGAGAGCGGGAGGCCAGATCAGGGAGTGAGGTGTGCGGGGGTACGGGGAGCTCCATCGGCAGTGGCCTCCCGGTGCTTTACTGCCGCGAAGCGATCCCGGCACATTAACCCCCCCGACCTCTGTGGAAGCTAAAGAGCACCCCAACCTGCCCAAGCCCCTGCTGCTCGTGGACGTCGACGGGGTTGTCTCCCTGTTCGGCTTCCCCCCCCACGACCCCCCGCCGGAGAGCTCCCTGCATTTCATCGACGGCATACCCCACTTTCTTTCGGCCGCCGCCGCCCGGCACCTGCTCGCGCTTGTGTCTCTCTTCGAGCTCGTCTGGTGCAGCGGCTGGGAG
Source organism: Solirubrobacteraceae bacterium (assembly GCA_035566955.1). Taxonomy (GTDB): domain Bacteria; phylum Actinomycetota; class Thermoleophilia; order Solirubrobacterales; family Solirubrobacteraceae; genus Palsa-744. The sequence continues at coordinate 463 of DATMPY010000063.1, forward strand.
GAGAAGGCCGACGAGCACCTCCCCCACCTGCTCGGCCTGCCCCCGGGCCTGCCCCACCTGAGCTTCGACCGTGGCGAGGCCGGCAAATCGCTCCAGGGCCACTGGAAGCTCGCCGCAATCGACGCCCACGCTGGCCGGCGCCCACTCGCCTGGATCGACGACTGCATCGACCCCGCCTGCCACGCCTGGGCCTCCGCCCGGGGGGCGCCCACGCTGCTCGTGCCGACACAGCCCGCCGTCGGCATCACAGCCGACCACGCCGAGGAGCTCACGCGGTGGGCTCGCCGGTGATGCCCGCGATACACCTCATCGCGCAAGCACCACAACTACTGTCGATCTGAGGGGCCCGGCCTCGCACCGGGCCCCTTCTGCGGATAGCACCTCGGTGGAACCGCGGCCCCGAGGCCACTCCCGGGCTACTCCTCCACCTCCACCGGGCTCTCCGCCACCTCCAGCTCCGCCAGCTCCTCCACGAAGCCCGAGTCCGAGCCGCCCGCGCCGATCTTCTCGAGCGACGCCAGGTCCGCGTCGAACTCCTGGCCGTAGGCCGCCGTCAGCGGGTCCCCGCTCTGCAGGCCAAGCTCCGCCGCGATCTCCTCCTGGTCGAGCAGGCCCACCTCGTCGATCGCCCGCGGCAGCGGTTCCGCCGGCTCGATCTCGATTCGCCGGTAGCGCTTCAGGCCCGTCGCCGCCGGGATCAACTTGCCGATGATCACGTTCTCCTTGAGGCCGTTCAGGCGATCCACCTTGCCCTCCAGCGCCGCGTCCGTCAGCACCTTCGTGGTCTCCTGGAACGACGCCGCCGACAGGAACGAGTCCGTATTCAGCGACGCCTTCGTGATCCCCAGGATGATGTCCTCGAACTGCGCCGTCTCCTTGCCCCCCGCGTCGAGCTGGTCGTTGACCCGCGCGAATTCGAAGCGGTCCACGAACTGGCCCGGCAGGTAGTCCGTGTCGCCCTTCTGATCCACCCGCACCTTCTTGAGCATCTGGCGCACGATCAGCTCGATGTGCTTGTCGTTGATGTCCACCCCCTGGGACACATAGACCTCCTGCACCTCCTTGACCAGGTAGCGCTCCGTCTCCGTCCGGCCCCGCAGTTTGAGCAGGTCGTGCGGGTACAGCGAGCCCTCGTTGAGCTGCCTGCCCGCCACGATCTGCTCGCCCGCGCGCACGAACAGCCGCGTGCGCCGCGGGAACGCGTGCCGGTGCTCCTCCCCCGCCGCGTCCATGATCACCACCGTCAGCGCCTTCTCCGACTCTTCGATCGACACCGTCCCATCCTGCTCGGCGATCTGCGCCAGGCCCTTCGGCTTGCGCGCCTCGAACAGCTCCACCACCCGCGGCAGGCCGTGCGTGATGTCCGCGCCGGCGACTCCCCCGGTGTGGAACGTGCGCATCGTCAGCTGCGTGCCCGGCTCGCCGATCGACTGCGCCGCGATGATCCCCACCGCGTCCCCGATCTGCGCCAGCTGGCCCGTCGCCATCGCCCGGCCATAGCACGCCTGGCAGACCCCGCTGGGTGCCTTGCACTTCAGCACCGAGCGCACCGCCACCGCCGGCTGGGCGCCGCGATCGTGGTCGTCCTGCATCGCCTTCACGATCTCCGCGAACTCCGGGCGACCGATTTCCACGCCCTGCTCCACCAGCATCCGACCGCGCTTGGTCGCGATCTCGTGCGCCGCGATCCGCCCCACCAGGTTGTCGTTGGGGTCCCCCCCGTCCTTGAACACCGGCAGCTCGATGTGCTCCTCCGTGCCGCAGTCCGGCTCGCGGATGATCACGTCCTGGGCCACGTCCACCAGGCGCCGCGTGAGGTAGCCCGAGTCCGCCGTGCGCAGCGCCGTGTCCGCGAGGCCCTTTCGCGCCCCGTGGGTGGAGATGAAGTACTCCAGCACCGACAGGCCCTCCATGAAGTTGGCCTTGATCGGGCGCTCGATGATCTCCCCCTTCGGGTTTGCCATCAGGCCCCGCATCCCCGCCAGCTGGCGGATCTGCTTGAACGAGCCACGCGCCCCCGAGTTGGCCATCATGAAGATCGGGTTCAGCGTGTCGAGGTTCGCGATCATCGCGTCCGCCACCTCGTCCGTCGCCGCGTTCCACTTCTCCACCACCGCCTCGTGGCGCTCCTCCTGGGTGATCAGCCCATCGTCGTACTGGCTCGTGATGTCGCCCACCAGCTTGTCGTACTTGTCCAGGATCGACTGCTTCTCCGGAGGGATCACCACGTCGTTCTTCGAGATCGTGATCCCCGCCTGCGTGGAGTACTTGAAGCCGAGATCCTTGAACGCGTCCAGCACCAGCGAGATCGTCGTCGCCCCGTACGTCTGCACCAGCGCGTCCACCAGCCGCGTCGTGTCGCGCTTCTTCATCGACTGGTTCACGAACACGTACTTCGACCCGTCGAACTCATCGCCCACCGCCTCCGCCAGCGCGCGCTCGATGCGATCGTTGTAGATGATCCGGCCCACCGTCGTCAGCACGTGGCCCCCCTCGCGCCCAAACGGTCGGAACTCCGCGAGGTCGTGCAGCTTGACCACCCCCGCCTCGTGCGAGAGCTCCGCCTCCTGCGCCGTGCGGAACACGTGCGGGCGCGGTTCACTCTTGGGCCACTGATCGCCCGTCAGCAGCTCCCGCTTGCCCGCCAGCTCCTCCGCCTCCGGGCCGTACGTCAGGTAGTACGCCCCCAGAATCATGTCCTGGGTGGGCGTCGCCAGCGGCGCCCCGTGGGCGGGCGAGAGGATGTTGTTGGAGGACAGCATCAGGATCCGGGCCTCCGCCTGGGCCTCCGCGGAGAGCGGCAGGTGCACCGCCATCTGGTCCCCGTCGAAGTCCGCGTTGAACGCGTGGCACACCAGCGGGTGCACCTGGATCGCCTTGCCCTCCACCAGCAGCGGCTCGAACGCCTGGATCCCCAGGCGGTGCAGAGTCGGCGCGCGGTTGAGCAGCACCGGGTGCTCGTGGATGACCTCCTCGAGCACGTCCCACACCTCCGCGATCATCGAGTCCACCATCTTCTTCGCAGCCTTGATGTTCTGCGCGGACTTGCGCTCCACCAGGCGCGCCATGATGAACGGCTTGAACAGCTCCAGCGCCATGATCTTTGGCAGCCCGCACTGGTGCAGCTTCAGGTACGGCCCCGCCACGATCACCGAGCGGCCCGAGTAGTCCACCCGCTTGCCCAGCAGGTTCTGGCGGAAGCGGCCCTGCTTGCCCTTGAGCATGTCGCTCAGGCTCTTGAGGGGACGGTTGCCCGGGCCCGTCACCGGGCGCCCGCGGCGGCCATTGTCGAACAGTGCGTCCACCGCCTCCTGGAGCATCCGCTTCTCGTTGTTGACGATGATCTCCGGCGCCCCCAGGTCGAGTAGCCGCTTGAGGCGGTTATTGCGGTTGATCACCCGTCGGTAGAGGTCGTTGAGGTCTGAGGTCGCAAAGCGCCCCCCGTCCAGCTGCACCATCGGGCGCAGCTCCGGCGGGATCACCGGGACCGCGTCGAGCACCATCTGCTCCGGCTTGTTGCCCGACTGAATGAACGCGCTCACCACCTTCAGGCGCTTGACCGCCCGCGCCTGGCGCTGGCCCTTGCCGTGCTTGACCTGCTCCTCCAAGTCCACCCTTTCCGCCTCCAGGTCCACCTGCTCGAGCAGGTCGCGGATCGCCTCCGCGCCCATCCCCCCGCGGAAGTACTCGCCGAAGCCGTACGTCGAGCCGAAGCGCTCCTTGAGCTCGCGAAACGTCGTCTCGTCGTGCTCGATCTGCTTCGGTTCCATCGTCTTGAACAGCTCCCACACGCTGCGCATCCGCTCCGCCGCATCCTCGATGTAGGCCTCCGTGTCCGAGATGTCCGCGTCGAACGCCTTGCGCAGCTCCTTGAGCAGCTTCTCCCGCTCCTCGTCGGAGAGCTTGTTGAGCTTCACGTCCAGCGAGTCCGCCCACAGGTGGTCTTCGTCGGAGAAGCCCGTCTGCTTGCCGCTCTGCAGGTACTTCTCCCTGCGCTCCAGCGACTCCCGCAACTCCAGCACCCGCTCCTCGCGCTCCGCCGCGTAGGAGTCCAGGACCTTGTTGACCTCCTTCTCCAGGGTGTCGATGTCCTTCGCGCGCGCCTCGTCGTCGACCCACGTCACGATCGACGCCGCGAAGTACAGGACCTTCTCGAGCTCCTTCGGGGCCATGTCCAGCAGGTAGCCGATGCGGCTCGGCACGCCCTTGAAGAACCAGATGTGGCTGACCGGCGCCGCCAGGTCGACATGACCCATGCGCTCGCGGCGCACCTTCGAGCGCGTGACCTCCACCCCGCAGCGCTCGCACACGATGCCCTTGTAGCGCACCCGCTTGTACTTGCCGCAGTAGCACTCCCAGTCCTTCGTCGGGCCGAAGATGCGCTCGCAGAAGAGCCCGTCCTTCTCGGGCTTCAGCGTGCGGTAGTTGATCGTCTCCGGCTTGGTCACCTCGCCCGAGCTCCACGAGCGGATCTGCTTTGAGGAGGCGAGGCCGATCTCGATTGCGTCGAAGTTATTTATGTCGATCATGCTTTAGCGCTTTCGCTCGCGGGTGTACGTGTGACTCTCGCCAATTCTCTGGCGCTGCTCTCTCTCGCTCCACTTGTCAACTTCGCTCCACTTGTCAACTCTCGCTCCCCTCCGCCAGGTCCGGCTCGAGCGCTCCGTCGCCCAGCACGTCGAGGTCGATCTCCCCCTCGGCGAGCAGCTCCTCCACGCCGAGGTCCTCCTCCGCGTCCTCGAGCTCCTCCTCCGCATCGTTCTCCGCGGTGATGTCCCCCTCGGCGGTGACGTCCTCATCGTCCTCGGCGGCCTCTCCAGCGCCCACCACGGCCTCCTCGTCTGCCACCTCGGCGACCGGCGTCCCCTCCTCATCGGAATCGACGTCCTCGAGCCCCTCCACGGAGGCGTCCGGGGCCGGCGCGCGCACCCCCGAGAGGTCGATCCCGAGCTCCTCCGCCGCGCGCAGCAGGTCGTCGTCTTCGTCGCGCATCTCCGCGCGCTGACCCTCTTCGGAGACCACGTTGACGTCGAGCGCCAGCGACTGCATCTCCTTGAGCAGCACCTTGAAGGACTCCGGGATCGAGGGCTCCGCGATGTTCTCGCCCTTGACGATCGCCTCGTAGGCCTTGACCCGGCCCACCGTGTCGTCGGACTTGATCGTGAGCATCTCCTGCAGGGTGTAGGCGGCGCCGAACGCCTCCAGCGCCCACACCTCCATCTCGCCGAAGCGCTGGCCCCCGAACTGCGCCTTGCCCCCCAGCGGCTGCTGGGTGACCAGCGAGTAGGGGCCCGTGGAGCGCGCGTGGATCTTGTCGTCCACGAGGTGCAGGAGCTTCAGGATGTACATGTAGCCCACCGTCACCTGCTGCGCGAACGGCTCCCCGGAGCGACCGTTGAAGAGCGTCATCTTGCCCGACGCCTGCTCGCCCGCGCGACGGCTCTTGTCCACGTCCATGCGGATCCGCCCCTCGTGCTCGTCCTGCCACTTCACCAGGGCCTGGTCCACGTCTTCCACGGTGGCCCCGTCGAACACCGGAGACGACACGTACACGCGCGTGCGGTCGCCGTTGCGACGGATCGCGCGCGCCTGCTCGTAGGCCTCGGTGCCGTCGTTGTACCAGCCCTGCGCCGCCACCCAGCCGAGGTGGGTCTCGAGGATCTGCCCCACGTTCATGCGGCTCGGCACCCCGAGCGGGTTGAGGATCACGTCCACCGGGGTGCCGTCCTCCAGGAACGGCATGTCCTGGACGTCCACGATCTTCGAGATCACACCCTTGTTGCCGTGACGGCCCGCGAGCTTGTCGCCCTCGGAGATCTTGCGCTTCTTGGCCACGAACACCCGCACCAGGTCGTTGACCCCCGGCGGCAGATCGTCGCCCGCGTCGCGGGAGAACGTCTTCACGTCGATCACCACGCCGCCCTCGCCGTGGGGGACCTTCAGCGAGGTGTCGCGGACCTCGCGCGCCTTCTCCTTGAAGATCGCCCGGATCAGCTTCTCCTCGGCCGTGAGCTCCGTCTCGCCCTTGGGCGTGACCTTGCCCACGAGCAGGTCGCCGGACTGGACCTCCGCGCCCACGCGCACGATCCCGCGGTCGTCGAGGTTGCGCAGCGACTCCTCCGAGCGGTTGGGGATGTCGCGCGTGATCTCCTCCTCCCCGAGCTTGGTGGTGCGGGCGTCGATCTCGTACTCCTCGATGTGGATCGAGGTCAGCTCGTCGTCCTGCACGAGGCGCTTGGAGAGGATGATCGCGTCCTCGAAGTTGTACCCCTCCCAGGACATGAACGCCACCATCAGGTTCTTGCCCAGCGCCATCTCGCCCTTGTCGGTCGAGGAGCCGTCGGCGAGCACGTCGCCCGCCTTGACCTTCTGGCCGGCGCCGACCAGCGGCTTCTGATGGATCAGCGTGCCCTGGTTTGAGCGCATGAACTTCTGCAGCTCGTACTCGTCCTTCCCGGAGGCGGGGGCGGCGGGTGGGTTCCCAGTCACCTCCACGACGATCTGGTTGGCGTCCACGAACTCCACCGTGCCCGCGTTGTCGGCCAGCAGCACGTCGCCCGTGTCGAGCGCCGCCCGGCGCTCCATGCCCGTTCCCACCAGCGGCGCGTCCGCCTTCAGCAGCGGCACCGCCTGGCGCTGCATGTTGGAGCCCATCAGCGCCCGGTTGGCGTCGTCGTGCTCCAGGAACGGGATCATCGCCGTCGCCACCGACCAGATCTGCTGGGGGGAGACGTCCACGAGGTCCACGTCCTTGGGGCCCACTGTCACGTACTGGCCCGCCTGCGTGCGGCAGAGGATCTCCGTGCCCTTCAGCTTGCCCGTCTTGGCGTCGATCGGTGTGTTCGCCTGAGCGATCAGCCGCTCCTCCTCCTGAGTGGCGTCGAGGTGGACGATCTCCTCGCTGAGGACCCCGTCCTTGACCACCCGGTAGGGAGTCGTCACGAAGCCGTACTCGGAGACCTCCGCGAACGAGGAGAGCGAGCCGATCAGGCCGATGTTCGGTCCCTCCGGGGTCTCGATCGGGCACATCCGCCCGTAGTGGGTAGGGTGCACGTCGCGCACCTCGATCGGCGCGCGCTCGCGCGTGAGGCCCCCGGCTCCGAGCGCGGAGAGCCGCCGGCGGTGCGTCAGCCCCGCCAGCGAGTTGGTCTGGTCCATGAACTGCGAGAGCTGGGAGGAGCCGAAGAACTCCTTCAGCGCCGCCACCACCGGGCGGATGTTGATGATCGTCTGCGGCGTGATCGTGTCCGCGTCCTCCGTCGTCAGGCGCTCGCGCACCACCCGCTCCATCCGGTACAGCCCGATCCGGAACGCCTCCTGGATCAGCTCGCCCACCGTGCGCAGACGGCGGTTCCCAAAGTGCTCGTACTCGTCGAGGTGATCCGCCACCGGCTCGCGCGGCATCGCCAGCGCCTCCGCCGCGTAATCCTTGATCTCCACCTCCGGGTGCTCGGGCAGCCCCAGCCGCTTGGGCAGCGAGACCAGCTCCTTGACCAGCGCCAGGATGTCGTCGTGGGTCAGCGTGCGCGTGTCGATGTCGATGTCGAGGCCCAGGCGCGAGTTGAGCTTGTAGCGGCCCACCCGCGTGAGGTCGTAGCGCTTGGGGTCGAAGAACAGCTGGTTGAGCAGCGCCTTCGCGTTCTCCACGCTCGGCGGCTCGCCCGGGCGCTGCTTCTTGAACAGCTCGATCAGCGCGCCCTCTTCGGTGCGGGTAACCTCCGTGTCGGATTCCAGCGTGTTGCGGATGTAGAGGGAGTCCTCGAAGATCCGGATGATCTCCTCGTCTGCCGCATAGCCCATCGCGCGCAGCAGCACCGTGACCGGCAGCTTGCGCTTGCGGTCGATGCGGACGTAGACCTTGCCCTTCTTGTCGATCTCGAGCTCCAGCCACGAGCCGCGCGCCGGCATCAGGTTGGCAATGAACACCTGCTTCTCGCGGTCCTTCGGTTCCATCAAATAGGCCCCGGGGGAGCGCACGAGCTGGGTCACCACGACCCGCTCCGTGCCGTTGATCACGAACGTCCCCCGCTCCGTCATCCACGGGAAGTCGCCCATGAACACCGACTGCTCGCGGATCTCCCCCGTCTCGCGGTTGATGAACGCCACCGTGACCGTCAGCGGGCGGGCGAACGTCAGGTCCTTCTCGCGGCACTGTTCCAGGGAGGCCACCGGCTCGTCGAAGGAGATCTCGCCGAACTGGACGGCAAGGTTGCCTGTGTAGTCCTCGATCGGCGAGATGTCGTCGATCGTCTCCCGCAGTCCGCCCTTCTGCGGGTCGGTCAGCCACTCGAACGAGCGGCGCTGGATATCGATCAGGTTGGGTACGTCGACAGGCTTGTTCAGACGCGCGAAAGTCCGGCGCGTCCGGAGGGCATCAGCAGCAGCCAAGGAAGACTCCTTCGAGGAGAGAGACGACACGACGAGTGCAAAATCGACCACGCGCAAGCGCGCGACCCGTCAAGATAGCACAGGCTACCGCCGCCCTCAAGTGGGCAGCCGGCGCTCACGGACCCCGTCCCCTGAACACCCCGTATGTGGCGTGGTGTCGATCCCTCCGGGACGGCTGCGGCTATCGGCCAGCGCGCGGGATTCTACCGGAAAGCTGGCCGATTTGTTAGGGCCCGGTAAAGAGGCCCAGGAGACGCCGTTGCCGCGTGGGGAAGTCAGGCGTCGGGGCCCGGGCAGCGCGAGGAAAGAGGCGTCAGGGCCGGGGCAGCGCGGGGGAAGAAGGCCAGGGGAAGGACGGAGCGCCGGGCGGGCAGTACCCGGGGTATCGGGCACGCATCTGCATATTGTTTTTTCAAAGCGCGTCTGACCATTGTTATACGCACTTTTTATTTTGCATATTGCCCCACACCGGCCAACCCTCGCGCGGCACCCGGCCTCGCCACCAACCAGCCTCACGCGACCGGGCTTCGAGGCAACCGCGCGCCGCGACCCCGCCGTGCTACTTCAACTCGACGGTGGCCCCGGCCTCCTCGAGTTCCTGCTTGAGCTTGTCGGCCTCGTCCTTCTCGATGCCCTCCTTGACGGGCTTGGGGGCCTCGTCGACGAGCGCCTTTGCCTCCTTCAGGCCGAGGCCTGTGGCGGCGCGCACCACCTTGATCACCTGGATCTTCTTGTCTCCTGCGCCTGTGAGCACGACGTCCACCGTGCTGGGGCCTTCTTCCTCGGCAGCGGCCTCGCCGCCACCGCCCGCGCCCGCTGCCGCGACGGGCGCCGCCACGGCCGCGGCGGAGACGCCGAACTCCTCCTCGAGCGCCTTGATCCGCTCCGCGAGCTCGAGCACCGAGATGCCCTTGAGCTCCTCGATCCAAGCCGCTGTGTCTGTGGTTGCCATCTGTCAATCCTCCTTGGGATTTGCCTCGGCGGTCTCGGCCTCGGCCGACGCCTGGTTGTCATCTGCCGCCGGCTCCGAGGCCGGCTCAGTCTTGTTTTCGGGAGCCTCCTCGGCGGGCGCCTCAGCTGCGGGAGCCTCAACCGCAGCAGCCTCAGCGGGCGCCTCAACCGCGGGCGCCTCCTCTGCGAGAGCCTCAGCTTCAGCAGGCGCCTCAACCTCGGCGGGCTCCTCAACAGGCGCCTCAACCGCAGCAGCCTCAGCAGGCGCCTCAACCTCGGGAGCCTCCTCAGCGGGCGCCTCAGCCGCGGGCGCCTCTTCGACGGGCGCCTCCCCAGCGGCAGGCGCCTCTTCAGCGGGAGCTTCGGCCGCGGAGGCAGGCGCTTCGCCGGCGGGGATCTCGCCGGACTCCTTCTTCTCGCGCACCTGCCCAAGCGCGACGGCGAGGCCGCCGATGAGCGCGCCGAGGGTGCGGACGAGTCCGGTGACGGGCGAGGCGACGACGCCGACGAGCTGCCCGTAGAGCACTTCGCGGGAGGGCAGACGAGAGATCGAGCGGATCTGCTCGGCGTCGAGGGGGGCGCCTTCGAGGGTGCCGCCCTTGAAGGGCAACAGCTGGGTGATGCGGGCGTAGTCGGCGATCGCCTTCGCGGCGAGGGCGGCGTCGCCGCGCACGAAGGTGAGCGCGGTGGGGCCCTGCAGCAGCGGCTTGAGGTCGGTGGCGCCGGTCTGATCGGCGGCGCGTTCGGTGAGGGAGTTCTTGACGACGCGGAAGCTGGCGTCGGCTTCGCGCAGCTTGGCGCGCAGCTCGGCGGCCTGGGGTACGGAGATGCCGCGGTAGTCGACCGCGAAGACGGCCTGGGAGCTCTCTATGTCGGCGGCGATCTCGGCGATCGCCACGGCCTTCTGGTCTCGGTTCATCTTGGGCTCCTGTCCCGGACTTCTGCCGCCGATCGCAAAGTGCGATCGGGTGGGCGGCCGGGGGTCTTAGGTTGCCGTTTGGGTGGGTTGTGCTGGTTGGAGTCTGCGTTGGCGATGTGAAGGACGTGGCCGTGCGGCCGGGGTAGCGGCGATCGTGGTTGAGATCACGCGGCGACTGCCGCGGGCGAGGCTTCCTCAACGATATCGCGGGTGCGGCTGGGGTCGACTTTCACGCCGGGGCCCATGGTCGAGGCGAGCGTGACGGTGTGCAGGTAGCGGCCTTTGGCGGCGGAGGGCTTGGCGCGGATCAGCTCCTCGATCACGGCGGCGTAGTTCTCGAGCAGATTGGCTGCGTCGAAGCTGACCTTGCCGATCACGAGGTGGACGATCGCGGTGCGGTCGGTGCGGTACTCGACCTTGCCGGCCTTGGACTCCTGGACGGCTTTGGCGACGTCCATGGTGACGGTGCCGACTTTGGGGTTGGGCATCTTGCCCGCGGGCCCGAGGATGCGCCCGAGGCGCCCCACGACGGACATCAGGTCGGGGGTGGCGATCGCGACGTCGAACTCGTCGAAGCCCTCCTCGATCTTTTTGGCCAGATCCTCCGCGCCGACGACGTCGGCGCCGGCCTGCTCGGCCTCGGCGACCTTGGCGCCCTGCGCGAAGACGGCCACCTTGACGTCGCGCCCCAGGCCATTGGGCAGCGCGATCGTTCCCCGCAGCTGCTCGTCGGCATGGCGCACGTTGAGGCCGGTGCGGACGTGGACCTCGACCGACTCGTCGAACTTGGCGGCGGCGAGCTCCTTGACGAGCGCGATCGCCTCGGCGGGCTGGTACTCGCGCTCGCGGTCGATCCTCGCCCGTGACTCGATATGGCGGCGACTGTGGTGGGTGCTCATTTGCGATCGTCCACGTAGGTGGTCGGGACACCGGGCGCGTGGGCGCGGGGCTTCCTGCCCCGCGTCGGCGCGCAGCCCGGTGATTCGAGGGCGATCACGCCTCCACCTCGACTCCCATGGAGCGGGCGGTGCCCGCGATGATCCGCGCGGCGTGCTCGACGTCGTGGGCGTTCAGGTCGGGGAGCTTGCGCTCGGCGATCTCGTTCAGCTGGGCCTTGGTCAGCTTGCCGACCTTCTTGCGATGGGGCTCCCCGGAGCCCTTGTCCAGGCGCAGGGTCTGGCGGATCAGCACCGCGGCGGGGGGCGTCTTCGTGACGAACGTGAACGAGCGATCCTCGTAGACCGTGATCACAACGGGGATCACAGTCCCCGTTTCGCTCTGGGTCTGCGCGTTGAACGCCTTGCAGAACTCCATGATGTTGATCCCGTGCTGCCCCAGCGCAGGGCCAACCGGCGGGGCGGGACTCGCCTGCCCGGCGTTGGCCTGCAGCTTGATGGTTGTCAGTACCTTCTTTGCCATTACAACTTTTTAACCTGGTCGAAGCCTACCTCCACCGGGGTCTCGCGGCCGAAGATTGATACCAGGACCTTGAGCTTGGCGGCGTCGTCGTTGATCTCGGAGATCTCGCCGGAGAAGTCCGAGAGCGGCCCGGAGACCACCTTGACGGTCTCGCCGATCGAGAACTGGGCGCGGGTCCGGGGCGCGGTGGCGACCTCCTTGTGCAGGAGGCGATCGACCTCGACCTGGGTCAGGGGGACGGGCTCCTGCGCCGCGCCGACGAAGCCGGTGACCCCGGGGGTGCCCTTGACGACGCCCCAGGAGTCCTCGTTGAGCTCCATGTTGACGAGCACGTAGCCGGGCATGGTGCGCTTCTCGACGGTGATCTTCTGGTTGTCCTTCATCTCCGAGACCGACTCGGTGGGGACGACCACCTGGCGCACCGCGCGCTGCTGGCCCAGGGAGACGATCCGGTGTTCGAGGTTATGCTTGACCTTGTTCTCGTGACCGGAGTATGTGTTGACGACGTACCAGCGAAACATAGGCTTCCTACGGGTTGAGTGCGGAGTGGATAGGGGTAAGACGGAGTGCGATCGAGGAGCGAAACGTATATGTGTAGCGCCCCTCTGACGTTCGAGGACCAAGCAGATCATTACCAAAGAGACCCACCCACCCGGCGTGGCGTGCTGAACGGGCGAGCGACTGAGGACGCATGTAACGGGTGCCGGAGGGCTGTCGTACGTCAGAGAATGAAGTTGACGATCTTCTGTGCCACCCAGTCGGCAGCCCCGAGGTAGACGCCGGCGAGGGCGACGAAGCCGAGCACGACCGCGGTGGCCTGGAAGACCTGGGGGCGGTCGGGCCACTGTACGCGCTGCAGCTCGGCCCAGCTGGCACGTAGGAAGGCGATCGCGCGAGACGGCAGCGAGCGACGCGGCTCGCGCACCGCTGGACGCGCGGCGCTCTCCGCGTCCCCACCGTCGCCGGCGGGCTGGAGGGCGACGCCGTTGTCCGGGCCCTTGCCGCCCCCGCCCCCGGGGGGGCCACGCTCGATGCGGGCGCCACCGAGGAACAGCTCGGAGGCGGCGCGCTCGGGCTCGATGTTGGCCGCGGCCCTGGCCTCGGCTTCGAGTGCCTGGCGCTCCTCGAGAGTGGCGCCATCGGGGGCGCCGTCCGCCCCGGGGGGGAGGGGAACGCCGCCGGCGCCGCGCACGAGGGCGGCGTCGAACTCGTCGACCTCGCCAGAGGCGTGCCCCAGCGCGCCGGGGAGGTCGGCGCGGTCGAGCTCCGAGTGCTGCTCGGGGCGCGCAGCGCCGTGCAACCCGCGCTGGGTCCGTCGCTGCTGGCGCTGCTTTGCGCGTTTACGGTCACGGGCCACAGCTGCGCTCCCGCGCTAGCGGGTCTCCCGGTGCCCGGTGTGCCGGCGACACCAGCGGCAGTACTTGCGCAGGGCGATCCGGTCAGGGTTGTTGCGCTTGCTCTTATTGGTCTGGTAGTTGCGATGCTTACACTCCTCGCAAGCGAGGGTGACGGCAATGCGAACGTCTCCGCGGGCCATGAGTTCTCGGTTCCCTGCGTAGTCGTGGGTATATGAACACCAGGCCCAGGCGAAGAAAAACCCCGCCTGGCGCGAGGTCCCAGGAAGTCTAGCGCGGATCGCCTCGCGCGGGACACCTGGCCGTCGCGGCCCCGCTGCGCGGCGGGGCAGTCGCGGGCGGCTGTCTCCGACGGACAGACATCCCGGCTCCCTCGGCTACCCCGTGGCGCGGCGGTCGAATGCTGTTACGTGTCCTCCCCGCGGGTCAGATGAAGCACTGCTTCGGCGCTGAGACCACCGTCCGCGTGATCGAGCGGATGGCGCCAGCGAAGACCGTCGAAGCGGGCGAAACCTCGGTCGGTGGTGATCCATTCGCTTCCCGACTCGATCGCCAGCGCGGCAAGGTAGGCGTCGGGAATCCGATTGCCAGTGGCGCCGGTCGTCCGGCAGAACTCGGTGAAGATCTTCCAATGACGCGCCCCCGGCGCCACCTCCACGCAGCTCGGGCTGCCGCGCAGCGACTCCACGAACTCGAGCGCCGTCCCGATCGGGGTCGGCTGCGCGAATACCCGGGGATGGGTGACCACCCTCAGCACTCCGCTCAACACAACGCTTGCGAGGCCAAGCGGAGCGTCGC
>DATMPY010000064.1:0-3046 GCA_035566955.1 Solirubrobacteraceae bacterium
CTGACCCCGCGGGCCGATCAAGTTGGCGCGCTCTTCGAGCACCGGCACCGCCGCGCGCACCCCCCGCAGGCGCCGCACCTCGCCAAACAGGCGCTCGTCGAATCCCGCCGGGCCGCGCGCCGCCAGCTGCAGGCGCATCTCGCCCGCGATCCCCGACACGATCTGCCGGGCCGACCCGTCGAGGCTCGTGCTCGCAACTTGGGAGGCGAACAGCAGCGCCACCCCCACCGCGATGCCCAGTACCGCGAACAGCTCCTGCACGAGCCTCGTGCGCAGACGCACCCAGTAGAGCAGCCCCACGTTGCGCAGCCTCATCGCCGCCTCATCCCGCGCACCCGAGATCTGCGCCCCAGTGCGCTCCACGATCCACCAGGCCGACCCCCAACGCCCCATGGTGCGCCCAAGCCCCGCACGGCCTACCCCCAAGCACCCCCGGGCTTGCTCTAGTGGACACCCAGGATGCCAGGCACCTCCCGCGGCCCTGCCTACCCCCAAGCCTCCCCGTGCCTGGTCTAGTGGACCCCCAGGATGCCAGACACCTCCCGCGGCCCTGCCTACCCCCAAACGCCCCCGGGCCCGCTCTAGTGGACATCGAGGGTGCCGAGCACGGCCTGCGGCTCGTCCTCCACCAGCCGGCCGTCGCGCAGCGCGTGCACGCTATCCGCGTACCCCGCCGCCTGCGGATCGTGGGTGACGATCACCACCGCCATGCGGCGCTCCCGGCAGATGCCCGTGAACAGCTCCAGCACCTCACGGCTGCGCCGCGAGTCGAGGCTGCCCGTGGGCTCGTCCGCGAGCACCAGCTTGGGTTCCGTCGACAGCGCCCGCGCAATCATCACCCGCTGGCGCTCCCCCATCGAGAGCTGCTCCGGCCGGTGGCGCAGGCGCTCCCCGAGACCGAGCTCCTCAAGCAGCGGGCTCACCCGCCGGCGCGCTTGACGTGGGGTGAGATCGGTCCCCAGCAGCTTCAGCGCGGCGTTGTCCAGCGCACTCACCCCGGGGATCAGGTGCAGCGTCTGGCGCACGAACCCCAGCTCCAGCAATCTGTACCGAGCGCTCTCCTCTTCGGAGAGTGCCGATATATCGCGCTCCCCCACCAGCACCTTGCCGCCGTCGGGACGCAACAGCGCGGCTATCAACATCAGCAGTGTCGTCTTGCCCGAGCCGCTCGGCCCGTACAACGCGACCAGCTCGCCCGCCCCCACAGACAGCGACACCCCATCCACCGCGCGCACTGGCTCGTCCTCCCCGACCCGGTAATGCTTGACCAGGTCGCGCAGCTCGAGCATCACGCCGGCTGGCGCCCCCCGCGCAGGTGGATCACCCTGCCGCCCGGCTCCAGCTCCGGCGCGGGGGGATCCGGCGGCTCGGATGCCCGCGCCAGGCGGCCACCGCCGAGCGAGGCGATCTGGTGGGCCTGCATCGCCGCCGGCATGTCCGGCACGGTCATCAGCACCGCCACCGCTTCCTCGTCCGCCAGCGTACGCAGCAGCGCCGTGACCCGCTCCCGCTCGCGCACGTCGAGGTTCGCCGTCGGATCGTCCAACAGCAGCAGCCGCGGCGCTCGCGCAATCCCGTGGGCGATCCCGATCAGCGTGCGCTCCCCGTCGCAGAGGCTTCCCCAGCGCTGACGGGCGTGCGCCGAGACCCCCACCCGCTCGATCGCCTCGCCCGCACGCGCGTACGCCTGGCGGCGGCCATGCTCGGCCAGCAGTGGAAGGGCAACGTAGTCGAGCATCCGCAGGTCGCTCCTGGGCCCCGTACGCCGCACCCACCCGATCTTTTCCAGCAGTAGGCGCGCATGCTGGGACTCCGACAGGCTCGCCAGGTCGATGCCGTTGAAGCTTACCGTGCCCCTGTCCGGCCTCTCCAGGCGGGCTGCCAGCTTCAGCAGCGTCGTCTTGCCCGAGCCCCGTGTGCCCCACACCGCCATGAACTCCCCTGCCCCCACCTCCAGCGAGACGTCTCCGAGCACCTTCACCTCGGAGTCCCCGCGCCAGTAGCTCTTGCCGACCCCTTTGAACGCGAGCAGCGCACCCACCAACTTCAGCCCCCCAAGCGTCTCCGCATTGCCCGTTCGTATTCGGCGTGCATGCCTTCCAGTGACTCGCGCACCCCCTGCAGCCACGTCAACCGTGCGTCCCAGAAGGCGAGCTCGGCGTCTCTGATGTGCACCTGCACCAGCCCCGACCAGCGCTCGGGCGCAGGCGGGCGCACCCGCTCGAACGAACGCTTCATCTCGCGCACCCGCGCCAGGCATACGAGCTCCTGGCCATAGACCAGCTCCACCAGCCGCGGCAGGTTGTGGGGCTGGCAGAGCGCCACCTTCATGTGCAGCTCATCCCGTAATGGCGGCGCCGTGGAGGAGCCCAGCAGCCATTCCTCGAAATGCCGAACGCCCGCCGGCGTTGCTTCGAAGGAGCGCGAGTCCGTGCGCGAGCCTGGAGTACGGCGGGTGCTCGCCCGCGGCGGCTCCCGGTCCGCTCGCTGCCACCCCACATCGACCCGCAGCGACCCCCCGTTTGCCCGCAACTGCCCCGCTTCAACCCTCCGCAGTTCGGCGTCAACCCTCGGCAGCCTCCCCTCGGCCCTCGGGAACCCGGCGTCGGCCCTATCCGGCCCTACGCTGCTTTGCAGTCGCCCCACCCCTCCCTGCGGCTGTCCCGCAGCGACCCGCCGCGTACCACAGGCCGTATCCTGCGCCATCGTCAGGCTCCTCCGCGCCCCCGCGCCCTCTCCCACCGACTCCGCCTCCACCTCCATCTCGACCGCCCGCACCAATCCGTCCCGCTCGAGGCGCGTGAGGGCCGAGTAGACGTTGGAGTCGACAAAGCCCGCCGATGACAGGCGTTGGCGCAGCTTCGCCGTCAGTCGATGAGCAGGACCCGGCTCCTCGATGACCAGCCCCAGCACTGCGATCTTCGCGGACATCTTTCCCCTTAGGCTCCCTTGCGGCTTGACTGCCTTTGCGACTCGACTGCCTCCCACTACCTTAGTCCAACGTACGGTGACGTTTCTAGTCCGAACAGCAGATTACATAGACCGT
>DATMPY010000065.1:0-4664 GCA_035566955.1 Solirubrobacteraceae bacterium
CGACGAGAAAGCCGCCGCGGGCGCCACAGCGAAAGCCGACGACAAACCCGCTGCAGGCGGCGCGAAAGCCAAAGCGAAAGCCGAGCCGGCCGCCGCGGGGAAAAAACGCGCTCCTGCGAAAAAAGCTGCCACCGCGAAAGCGTCGAAAGCCAAAGGCGCCGAGGTCGAGCAACCCGCAGCCGAGCAACCGGCGGCCGAGAAACCCGCAGCCAAGAAACCCGCAGCGAAGAAACCCGTCGCTGCGAGCGAGACGCCAAAAGCGGCGCCCCGGGCCCGCCAGCAGGCCAAGCGCCCGCCGCGCGGCCGGGCCGTGCACGCGCGCGCCCGCTACGTGCGCACGTCCGCCCGTAAGGCGCGGCTGGTATGCCGCGAGATCACGGGCAAGTCGGTGCACGAGGCACGCGCTATCCTCGCTTTCACCCCCCGTGGGGCGGCGCGCGACTGGAGCAAGCTGCTCGAGTCGGCCGTGGCCAACGCCGAGAGCAACCACGAGCTGCTCGAGGACGACCTGATCGTTCGTGAGGCGTACGCCGACGAAGGGCCGACGATCAAGCGCTTCCGGCCGCGCGCGATGGGTCGTGCGACGCCCATCCACAAGCGCACGAGCCACCTCACGATCACGCTCACGGCGGGGCCTGACAACAAGACCGACAGACGACGTTAGGTAGCTGACACATGGGACAGAAGGTTCATCCAGAGGCTATGCGCGTGGGCTACATCCACGACTGGAAGTCGAACTGGTTCAACGAGCGCAACTTCGCCGAGTACCTCGCCGAGGACGTCCGCGTGCGCGAGCACATCACCGCCCGCCTTGCCCACGCGGGTCTCTCCGACATCACCATCCGCAAGGACGCCGGGGAACTCGAGGTCAACATCCACACCGCCCGCCCCGGCATCGTGATCGGCAAGTCGGGCACCGAAGTGGACGCCCTGCGGCGCGACCTGCACCGCATCACCCAGAAGCAGATCAAGGTCAACATCCTCGAGATCAAGCGCCCCGAGCTCGACGCCAAGCTCGTCGCCCAGTCGATCGCCGAGCAGCTCCAGAACCGGGTCGCCTTCCGCCGCGCCATGAAGCGCGCGCTCACCAGCGCCATGCGCTCCGGGGCCAAGGGCGTCAAGGTTCAGGTAGCCGGGCGCCTCGGCGGCGCCGAGATGGCTCGCACCGAGAGCTACTCCGACGGGCGCGTCCCCCTGCACACGATGCGCGCTGACATCGACTACGGCTTCCACGAGGCCGCCACCACGTTTGGGCGGATCGGGGTGAAGTGCTGGGTCAACAAGGGCGAAATCATGCCCGAGGGCTACACCGGGGCGGACCTCACCGACATGACCGCCCCACCCCCCCCGAGCTCCGAGCGCGACGGCCGTGGCGGACGCGACGGACGCGATGGACGCGGCCGCGGACGTGGAGGAGGAGGCGGCGGCGGCGGAGGCGGTCGTGGCCGCGGGCCAGGAGGTCCAGGTGGGGGTCGTGGACCTGGTGGTCCGGGTGGTGGCCGTGGGTCCGGGGGTCCTGGCGGCGGCCGTGGACCTGGGGGTCCTGGTGGCGGTCGGGGTCCTGGGGGTCCAGGCGGCGGTCGTGGGCCTGGTGGTCCGGGTGGTGGCCGTGGCCCGGGTGGTCCGGGTGGCGGTCGGGGTCCAGGCGGCGGTCGTGGACCGGGTGGAGGCTCTGGCCGCGGCGGCGGCAGCCCCGAGGTGACCCGCTGATGCTCTCCCCCAAGCGCGTCAAGCACCGCAAGCAGCACCGTGGGCGCCGTGGCGGAGTGGCGCGCGGCCAGGTGAAGGTTCAGTTCGGGGAGTACGGCCTCAAGTCGCTCGAGCAGGGCTGGCTCACCAACCGCCAGATCGAGGCTGCCCGGATCGCGATGACCCGCAAGATCAAGCGTGGGGGCAAGGTCTGGATCAACGTGTTCCCCGACAAACCCGTCACCAAGAAGCCCGCCGAGACCCGCATGGGCTCCGGCAAGGGCTCCCCCGAGGGCTGGGTCGCGGTGGTCAAGCCGGGGCGCGTGATGTTCGAGCTCGCCGGGGTCCCCGAGCCGCTCGCCCGCGACGCCATCCGCCTCGCCGCCAACAAGCTTCCCGTCAAGGCCAAGTTCGTCATGCGCGAGGACTGAGGCGGGGGATCGAGAGATGAGGGCCAAGGAGATGCGTGACATGCCCGAGGACGAGCTCGCCGAGGAGATCACCAAGCTGCGCAAGGATCTCTTCGGGCTCCGCTTCGCCAACGCGACCGGGGAGCTCGAGAACACCGCGGGGATCGGGCGCGCCAAGCGCGACCTCGCGCGTGCCCTGACAGTTGCGCGCGACCGGGAGCTCTCCGCGTAGCCGCCGGGCGCGCGTCGGAGCAGACACGACAGATCACAACACGCCACTAAGAACGAACGCACGACAGCTGACCACACCGCACACACGACCTGATACAGACCTGCGAGATAACGAGACACATGGCTGACGAACAGAACGACGAGACCCCAGAGACCCCCCCGACGGAGGCGGCTGCGCCCGAGGAGGCGGTTGCCCCTGCCTCTGGGGAGGCGGCTGCACCTGCGCCCCGGGCCGCCGCGGCCCCGCCGGCGGAGCCCGCCGAGCAGCTCCCCCCCAAGGAGCGTCGGCGCAAGGCGCGCTCGACCCATACCGGCCGCGCCCGTGAGGCCCGCACGCCCGAGGAGCGCCAGGCCGAACGCGATGCGGTGCGCCGCACCAAGGCGATCCGCCGCCGCGCCAGAAGGCTGCAGGAACGCGCGAAACAGGCCGAGCGCCGAGCCGCCGCCCCCACGCCCGAGCCACTTGCCCCGGTGCATCCCCCTAGGGAGGGCGCCCGTCGGGTGCGCCAGGGAGTGGTGGTCTCCAACAAGGCCGACAAGACGATCACCGTCCGCATCGACGTGGCTCGCCGCCACCGGCGCTACGAAAAGATCGTGCGCAGCTCCAGCACCCTGCACGCGCACGACGAGAACAACGAGGCCCACGAGGGCGACGTGGTGCGCGTGGTCGAGAGTCGCCCCCTGTCGCGCACCAAGCGCTGGCGGCTCGTCGAGGTCATGGAGCGGGCAAGATGAGGATCGAAGATCCTCAGGTCACGGACGCCTGGAGGGCCGCCTCGGCACGCTCGCGCTCCGTCACCGACAAGGCCGACTGGATGGAGGCCAGAGCATGATCCAGAACGAGACGCGGCTGCGGGTGGCCGACAACACGGGGGCGCGCGAGATCCTCTGCATCCGCGTCAAGGGTGGTTCCCGCCGCCGCTACGCCCACGTGGGCGATGTGATCACGGCGACCGTCAAGCAGGCTACCCCCCACGGGACTGTCAAAAAGGGCGACGTGGTGACCGCGGTGGTGGTGCGCACCAAGAAGCCCTTCGGGCGCGAGGACGGCACCTACATCTCCTTCGACGAGAACGCCGCCGTGATCATCGACGAGCAGAACAACCCCCGGGGCACCCGCGTGTTCGGTCCCGTGGCGCGGGAACTGCGCGAGCGCAACTTCATGAAGATCGTCTCCCTCGCCCCCGAGGTCATCTGAGATGGCGCGACTCACGGCAACTCTCCTCATCCAGAGGGCATCCGAGATGGAGATCTCCAAGGCGACCCTCTCCACCGCCGAGGTCATCTGAGATGGCGCGCGCGAAGACAGGAGCGGCGAAGTCGCGCTCGGGCGGGCGCTCCAGCGCTGCCCGGCGCACGCTGCGGATTCGCTCGGGAGACCGGGTGCAGGTGATGGCCGGCAAGGACCGCGGCAAGAGCGGCCGGGTGCTGCGTGTGGAACCGAGCAACGAACGGCTCTACGTGGAGGGCCTCAACATGATCAAGCGCCACACCCGCCCCCAGCAGGTGGCCGGCGCGCGCAGCGAGGCGCTCGGCGGTGTGATCGAGCGCGAGGGCCCGATCCACGTCTCCAACGTGATGCTCCTGGACCCCAAAGGGGGCAAGCCCACGCGCGTGGGCGTGGAGCGTGAGAACGGCAAGCCCTTCCGCGTCGCCCGCGGCTCGGGAGCGAGGATCGACTGATGCGCATATCGACCCCATCGACAGCCTGTGTCGCCGCGGGTGCGGGCGCGAGGATCGACCGATGAGCGCATCCGCCGCCCCCGCGCGCCTGAAGGTCCGCTACATGGAGGAGATCCGCCCCCAACTGATCGCGCGCTTCGGCTACACCTCCGTGATGCAGGCCCCCAAGCTCGAGAAGATCACCCTCAACATGGGGGTCGGCGACGCCAAGCAGGACTCCAAGGCGCTCAAGGCCGCCCAGGACCAGCTCGCCACGATCGCCGGCCAGCAGCCCAGCGTACGCCGCGCGCGCAAGTCGATCGCCGCGTTCAAACTGCGCGAGGGGATGCCCGTCGGCGTGGCGGTCACGCTGCGCGGGGATCGCGGCTACGAGTTCCTGGATCGCCTCACCTCGATCGCGATTCCCCGCATCCGCGACTTCCGCGGTCTTTACCCGCGCTCCTTCGACGGGCGCGGCAACTACTCGATGGGGGTCCGCGAACAGATCATCTTCCCCGAGATCGACTACGACGCGATCGATCGGGTGCGGGGCCTGGACATCACGATCACCACCTCCGCCCGCACCGACGTGGAGGCCTTCGCGCTGCTCCACGCGTTCGGGATGCCTTTCTCCACCTACAGCCGGCCCGCGGAGTTCGACGCCGCGATCGC
>DATMPY010000066.1:0-23446 GCA_035566955.1 Solirubrobacteraceae bacterium
GCCGGGGCGGGCGGGCACGGGGCGGGCGGGCAACCGATCCAATCGGCGGGCCAGATCGCGGATCTCGGCGGGGGCGCGCTGATGGCCGCCTTCGGCATCCTCGCCGCCCTGCGCGAGCGCGATGGAGCGCCGGGCGGAGGAGGGGGGGCGGGGACCGGATCTGGCCTGGGCCAGATGGTGGACGTGTCGATGGCCGACGGCGCCCTCTCCTGGCTGGCGATGGTCGCGGGGGCGTACTTCGCCGATGGGAACCCTCCCCACCGCGGCGACCTCCTCCTGGCGGGCGCGGCGATCTGCTATCGCCCCTACGAGTGCGCCGACGGCTGGGTCACCCTCGGCGCGCTGGAGCCCAAGTTCTGGCAGGCCTGGTGTCGCGGGGTGGGCCGGGAGGAGCTGATCGAGAAGCAGTTCGAGGCCCCCGGCTCCGAGGCCCACGCGCAGGTGGTGGAGATCTTCAGGACCCGCACCCGCGCGCAGTGGCAGCGGTTCGCGGGCGAGCACGACTGCTGTTTGGAGCCCGTGCTGGAGCTCGACGAGGCGCTCGACTCAGAGCTGGTGCGCGCCCGCGAGATGGTGGTCGAGCTCGACCAGCCCGGCGTGGCGGGCGGGGTGCGCCAGCTGGGTATCCCCGTCAAGCTCACCCGCACCCCCGGCAGCCCCCATCGCCTCCCCGGGCCCGCCCTGGGGGAGCACACCGAGCAGGTGCTCGCCGCCGCCGGCTACGGCCCCGAGGAGATCGCGGGCCTGCTGGAGTCCGGGGCCGTCGCCGGGCCCGCCGCGCAGGCGGGCACCGGCGCCACATTCCGCGCCTGAAGATTCCCTCAGAGCCTCATTCTGGTGCAGGCAGAGGCGGCGGGGGTGGAGGTGGAGGTGGGGGCGGCGGGGGTGGAGGTGGAGGTGGCGGCGGCGGAGGCGGTGGATTGCGGGGCGCGGCGAAGCTATCGGGCAGGGTGCCCGCCGCTTCCGCCGCCGGCAGGCTGCCCGCGGTTGCCACGGCGGTGGCCACTGCGCCGCGGTTGGCGAGTGTGAGCCCTTCGGGTTCGCCGCGGCCCGGCACCACCTTGCCGCCCACGTACGCCGCCTGGCTAATTCCCACGAGGATGAGGAACGTTTCGGAGAATTTCGGCAGGGTTCCGACGGCGGCCGCGCTGGCGGCGTCGCTGATCGCGTGGATGGCCAGGATCGCGTACGCCACAAGCAGAATCAGGGTGATGACGAAGTTCTGGTACTTCGTCACATCCACCACCTTGTCGGCCTGTTCCCCTTCCTCCACCATGAACATCTGCCAGAAGTGCGGCACGTCGTGGTCGGAGCTGGCGGCCACGCCTTTGGCGTTGTTCGCGTTCTTGGTCGCCTTCACCGTGCTCGCCAGCACCGCCGAGCCCACGCTGATCCCCAGCAGGCCCAGCACTTCGCCGGGGATTTTGAAGGACAGGGGATCGCTCACCCCTTCGATCCAGCGCCCAAAGAAGACCCCCGACACCAGCGAGAGGATCAGGAACGTCCACATCACCAGCTGGAAGTGGGTGAGGCTGTAGCGTCCCCGATTGTCGATTAGGATGCCCAGCGGGACGCGCGGGGGTGTCATCACCGTGCTCAACAGCACCGCCAGCACGATCAGCAGAACCGCCGAAGCCCCCCACGCCCAAAAAATAGCTTCCATCACCCCACCTCCCACCGGTTGAAAGAGCAGATCGGCGCGATCCTACAGAATTCGTCACCACCGTGCGCGGTGGTGCTCGACCACGCCCAGGCCGCGCGCGAGCGGGAGGCCGCCGGGGAGGGTTCCCGTGAAGGTCCCGAACGGCGCCACGTACTCGCTGCGCACCACCAGCAGGTTCTCCCGGCGGCTGCGCCGCCCCTCGGCTGTGAAGCTCAGCTCGGACCCGTCGGCGGCGGTGATCCGCGCGAGGTCCGCGGAGAACGCGACCGGCGCCACCTCGTGGGGTCTCCCCGCCACCCACACCGCGCGCTCGCTACCCGTCGGGGGGTCGTTGACGCCCTCCACCAGGTTGAACGCTAGCGCGGTCCCCCCGGGGTCCACCCCGACGCCGGCCGCCCACCGCCACTCGGTCACCCGGGCGTGGTAGCCCGCCGTGTCGTCGATCACCGCCAGCGCCTCGATCGCCCGCGGCAACCCACCGTCGAGCGTCACAGTGCCGCGCGCCCTGACGCCAGCCTGCTTGCGGGTCCACACATACCCGCCGCCGTGCGCGCAGACCGCCTCGATCCCCGCGTCTTCCTTCAGCGCCAGGTCGAGCGCCACGCTCCCCTCCCGCACCCGCCGCCCCCCGTAGCGGGGTTGGCCGCTCCCGTTGCGCAACCCCGCTCCCACTCTGGCGGAGTCCAGACCCCGGTCGTGCACCCGCATCCGCCCTGCCCCCAGCTCGACAGCGCCCCGGCGCGGGAGCAGCCGCGTACGTTCCCACAGGCCCCCGTCCTCACCGCGCATGAGCACTGCCCAGAACGTCTGGCGGGCGGGTCCCACGCACACTGTGGCCGCACACGCCATCAGCTCCTCGCAGAAGATCCCCACATAACGCCAGCGCTTCAGCGGGCGCGCTCCCCGGAACAGGGGCATGTGGGCCGGGGGCACCGGCGCCTTGCCACGCGACGTGGTTGCGTTCCCGACCGATGCGCTCACTTTTGGGGCCCCTCAGTGGGCTCGCCGCGCGCTGCCCTGGACCGCGCCGTCGCTATGCTTGGGATCGTTGACTGACTAGTCAATCTATTCTGTGGGGGGACGCTCATGGAAGGAGTGCGCATTTGAGGGTCGCCGCAGTCCAGCTCAACTCCACGACCGACACGGCCGCGAACGTGGCCGTCGCCGATCGCCTCGCGCGCGCCGCGGCCGCGGACGGAGCCCGGTTGATCGTACTCCCGGAGAAATGGACCGTGCTCGGCCGCGACGAGGATCTGCGCGCCGGGGCCCAGGGGCTCGACGGGCCCGCGATCGCGTGGGCGCGTGCGCTCGCGCAGGAGCTCGGGATCGATCTCGTAGCGGGGTCGATCATGGAGTACCTGGAGGGGCGGGAGCGGCTCGCCAACACCTCCGTTCACGTCGACCCCCACGGAGAGGTGCGGGCGGTGTACCGCAAGCTGCACATGTTCGACGTCGAGGTCGAGGGCCGCGCCTACAACGAGTCCGCGGTGAGCGAGCCCGGGGAGGAGATCGTGCTGAGCGCCACCTCCGAGGGCGTCGAGCTGGGTCTCTCGATCTGCTACGACCTGCGCTTCCCCGAGCTCTTCCGCGTGCTCGCCCTGCGCGGCGCCCGCGTGGTGGTGCTCCCCTCCGCCTTCACCCTGCCCACCACCCGCGACCATTGGGAGGTCCTCGTGCGCGCCCGCGCGATCGAGAACGAGGTGTTCGTGATCGCCGCCAATCAGGTCGGTCCCCACCCCGGCGGGCATCGCTCGGGGGGGCACTCGCTGATCGTCGACCCCTGGGGGACCGTGCTCGCGCGGGCCGAGGATGGGGAGGGGTTCATCGCGGCCGACCTCGATCTGGGCCGCCAGGAGGAGATCCGCGCCCAGTTGCCCGTGCTGGCCCACCGCCGCCCGCGGGTGTACGGCTGGCCGGAAGGGGCGATTGCATGAGTGCTGACCGATCCCCGATACCCCGGGCCAAGAACGGCCCCGCCAAGAACGGCCCCACTAAGAACGGCTCCCCCAAGAACGGCCCCGACAAGCGCCGCATGATCCTGGACGCCGCCGTGCGGGTGTTCGCGGGCCAGGGCTTTCATGCGTGCCGCGTCTCGGACATCGCCGACGAGGCCGGCGTCGCCTACGGGCTGGTGTACCACTACTTCGCCTCCAAGGACGAGGTCCTCGACACGCTTTTCCTGGAGCGCTGGGAGGTGATGCTGCGGACGATCCGAGAGGTGGACGCCCAGGAGCTCTCCGCCCGCGAGAAGCTGCACGAGATCGCGTCGTTCATCGTGGACAGCTACCGCCACGACCCCGACCTGATGAAGGTGATCATCGTGGAGATCACCCGGGCCGCCAACTCCTTCGGGCAGACCCACCTCGCCCAGATCCGCCAGGCCTACGAGCTGATCGCCGAGATCGTCACCGCCGCCCAGGCCGAGGGGGCGTTCAAGTCCGAGATCGACGCCTCGTTCGCCGCCCTGGCCTTCTACGGTGTGATCGAGCAGATGCTCACCGGCTGGATCTTCGGGCTGCTCCCCCGCGGGGAGGAGCACTACGAGCGCGCCAAGTGGCTGGTGGTGGAGACGGTGTGCGGCGGATTGGAGGCGACCACCGTGGGCAATACACTCCCCAGATGATGGAGAACGAGATGGTCAAGCGAATGATGTGGTCCGGGCTGCTCACCGCCCTTGGCGCCCTGGCGAGCGTGCTCGTGCAGCGCGCCGCCGGTCAGGTGTGGCGGCGGGTGTTCAACGAGGAGCCCCCGGAGTGAGCGTCCCGCCGGACGGGGAGCGACACGCCGGTCAACGCACCGCGCAGGAAGCAGGTCAGGGGGTGGGTGGGCCCCAAAATATCGCCACCGCGATCACCGACGTTACCGAGCGCGTCGGTGTGCTGGTCCGTGAGGAGGTCGAGCTCGCCAAGGCGGAGCTCGCCGAGAAGGCCTCCAAGCTTGCCCGGGGCGCCGTCGTCGCGGTGGTCGCGGGTGTCTTTTTCGTCACCGCCCTCTTCTTCGTGCTGATCGGCCTCGCCTGGCTGCTCTACTACTACCTCCCCATCGGCAGCGAGTTCACCTACTTCTGGGGCTTCTTCGCGATGGCCCTGATCCTGGTCGTGCTCGGCGCCATCGCCGGGCTGCTCGCCGCCAAAGCCGTCAAAAAAGGCAGCCCCCCGGTGCCCACGATGGCGATCGAGGAGGCCCGCCTGATCCGCGAGACCATGAGCTCCGGCATCGAGCATGGTCCGGGTTCGCACGGCCCACCGGGCACCGCTTCGCATGGGGCGGCTCAGCCGGATGGTGGCGCGGGGCCATACGGTGCGGTTCCCTCTGTTGGGAACCCAGCGGACGACGGCCCAGGCACGGGTGCCTACCGCCCGCCCGGCACGCCCAATGGAGGTGGGTCCTGATGGCGCAGCGCTCCCCCGCGGAGATCCGCAGCTCGATGGAGGCCAACCGCGCCCAACTCGCGGTCTCGATGGAAAACCTTCACGGCGAGCTCACCAGGCTCACCGACTGGCGCGCCCACGTGGCCCGCCACCGGCGCGAGTTGTTGATCGGCGCCGCCGTGGTCGGCCTCGCGCTCGGCGTTCGCAGCCGCCGCCGGCGGCGGCGGCGCTGAGTTGGCCCGCGGGCGCGGTTGAGCGGCGGTTGGGCCTCGCTGGCCTCGCTGGCGGTGCTTGGGTCTCCGGTGCTTGGGTCTCCGGTGCTTGGGTCGGTGCTGCTTTGGTCAGCGCTGAACTCAGGCCAGCAGGCGGCGCGGGATTCCCCCCACGCCGACCAGGCCCGGTCCCACGTAGGTCCCGATCACGGGGCCCACCTCGGAGACGAACAGGGGCTCCGAGCCGTAGATCTCGCGTCCCCGTTCGATCAGGCGCTGGGCCTGCTCGGTGGCCTGGATGTGCTGCACCACCCACGCGTCCGAGCCCGCGTCGTGCAGTTCCTGCATGTATTGCACCATCCGCTCGAACGCCCGTCCCGCCGTGCGCACGCGCTCCACGGGGACGATCTCGTACTCCAGCGAGAGGATCGGCTTGATCCGCAGCGTCCCCCCGAGCCACGCCTGCGCCTTGCCCACGCGTCCCCCCCGGCGCAAGTACTCCAGGGTGTCGATGCAGAACCAGATCCGCAGCGCCGCGCGGGTCTCGCGTACGCGGGCGACCACCGTGTCCTTGTCCGCGCCGGCGCGCGCCGCCGCGGCGCCTGCGAGCAGGAGCATCCCGAGTCCCCCGCAGGCGGTTTCCCCGTCGATCACCTCCACCCGCTCTCCCAGGCCGCGCTCGGAGAGCAGGCCCTGGGCCTGGCGGGCCGCCTCGCAGGTGCCCGAGATGCCGCCCGCCAGGTGCACCGAGACGATGTCCCGACCGGCATCCAGGAGGGGCTCCCACACCGCCAGGAAGTCGCCGATCGAGGGCTGGGAGGTGGTGGGCAGCTCGGGGTCCGAGCCCAGCCGCTCGTAGAAGGCGTCGAAGCTCTCGAGCTCGATCTCCCGCTGGTGCTCCCCCGCCCACCCCACGTACAGGCTGACCTGGTGGATCTCTTCGCTGTCCGCCAGCGTGCGAGGGAGATAGTGGGTGGTATCCGTGACGATCGCTACAGAAGGCATGGGGCGGAGACCCTACCGCAACCCCCGCCCCGCGGCGGGCGCCCATTGAGAGGCATATCTACAAATCAAGCCGCGTATAACAAACGCTATACGCGGCTGGATTTTTTGATACTGACTCTCACGCCCCGACACACGCTGTGGCTCCCAAGGGCCATCAGCGCAGCTGGTTCTCGATCTGCAGGCCGCTCGCGGCGCCCTCGTCGGGGAGCTCCTGCGCGGATGGGGTATCCCCATCAACCTCCACTCCCAGCACCTCGGCGAGCTCGCCGGACTCGTACATCTCAATTACGATGTCGCAGCCCCCGACCAGCTCGCCGTTCACGAACAGCTGCGGGATCGTGGGCCAGTTCGAGATCGCCGAGAGCTCCTGGCGGATACGGGGGTCGGGCAGGATGTCCACCGCCGCGAAGCTCGCGTCGAGCGCCTGCAGGGCCGTCACCGTGCGCCGCGAGAAGCCGCACGCAGGGGCGTCTGGGGTGCCCTTCATGAAGAGGATCACGGGGTGCTCGGAGATCGCCTCGGCGATCGCCGTGCGGATCGGATTGGATTCGGCTGAGGGGGCGGTGATGGGATCGATGCTCGACATGGGAAGTTCGCTCCTTCGGGGTCTTTTTGGTGGCCTGTTGGGCGTGAGGGGTGGCTCTTGGGCTGGTGTGTGGTGGCGGGGGTGTGGTGCTTGGTATGTGGGAAGTTTGGGAGGTTGCTCTCTGCCGCCTGGGTGTCAGAGCTGAGAGTGGAAGCGGCGGTTGCGTGGCAGCAGCGGACCTCGCAGCGCTCAGCCGACTTCGGTCTTCAGCGACAGCGCATGGATCGGCCCGCCGATCTCCGCGCCGAACACCTCGTACACAAGGCGGTGCTGGTCGATGCGGGTGTGTCCCGCAAACGCCGTGGCGGTGACCGTCGCGCGGAAGTGATCCCCACCGCCGGTGTAGTCCTCGACCTCGGCCCGGGCGCCGGGAATCGCGGCCTCGATGCGCTGTTTGATCTCCTCTGGGGTAGGCATCTCAGGCCAAGGATAGCCGCTCTCAGTCCAGCGCTATACTTTGGAAAGCAATGATCGCCTTCAGCGACAAGGGAGCCGAGAAGGTGCGCGAGTTCCTCGCCGCCCAGAGCGCCGACGTGGCCCTCGCCGGGCTGCGCGTGGGCGTTCGCGGGGGCGGTTGCTCGGGCTTTCAGTACCAGCTCGCCTTCGACGAGCAGCGCGACAACGACGCCGTCTTCGAGAGCCACGGCCTGAAGCTCTTGGTCGACCGCGCCAGCCTCCAGTACGTGCATGGCTCCGAGATCGACTACGAGGAGAGCCTCCAGGGGGCGGGCTTCAAGGTCAACAACCCCAACGTCGTCGCCGCCTGCGGCTGCGGCTCATCGTTCCGCGTGGCCGAGGAGGAGCACGCCTCCGCAGTCTGAGGACAGCTCCTCAGGGGATTTTGATGTCTTCTGGGATTATCTCGGTCGGGATGATCTGAGTCTCATCCCGGTTCGTTGTCCAGCGAGCGCCACAGATAGCGGCACGCCAGAGTGCGGTAGGGGCGCCACGGCTCCGCGATCCGCTCGATCTCGGGGGCGTCCGGGAGCGCCTTCAAGGCGTAGGCCCGCTCGATCGCGCGGCGGATGCCGAGGTCTCCCACCGGCAGCACATCGGGGCGCTCGAGGTGGAACATCAGGAACATGTGCGCCGTCCACATGCCCAGGCCCTTGACCGCCACCAGCTCGGCGATCACCTGCTCGTCGCCCAGCTCGTTCAGGCGCTCGAGCTCGAGCTCGCCTGAGAGCACGTGCTCGGCCAGCGACCGCAAGTAGCCCACCTTCGCGCGCGAGAGCCCAGCTGCCGCGCGCAGCTCTTCGGGGTCGTCGGCCAGCACCTGCTCGGGCGTCGGGGTGCGGCCGTCGAAGCGCTCCGCGAGGCGCAGGTAGATCGAGCGCGCCGCCTTCGTAGAGAGCTGCTGGCCCACGATCGCCCGCACCAGCGCCCCGTAGTGGTCGGCCGGACGGTCGGTGTGGGCGCCGGGTCGATCCAGGCCCGTCCGCCCCACCGCCTCGATCACCGTCGCCAGCACCGGGTCGGCCGCGCTCAGGTGCGTCACCGCCTTGCGCTGCGAGGGGCGGCGCTGCGCCCGTGCGCCACTCGCGGGAGTCGGGCGGGCACGGCTCTTTGCGGGGTTTGAGGAAGCCACCGTCAGCGCCGGGATCTACGCGCTCGCTGTTGTCTGGAGTGCCACCGGCTCCCCGTCGAGCGCGTTCAACGCGCGCGGCAGGGAGGCGGCGATGCAGGTGAAGCTCGGCGTGTCCCGCACCGTGTAGCGCGAGGCCTCCGTCGTGCGCAGGCGCTGCACCAGGTCCAGGAACGTGCCCACGTCGTCGGTGTCGAACGCCACCACGAACTCCTGGTCGTCCAGGCCGAACGAGTAGGTCGTGTGGTTGTCCACCCCCGGGTATTCGCGCCCCACCTCGATGTGCCCCTGCATGATCCGCCAACGCTCATCCGCGGGTAGGCCGTACCACTCGCGCGACTTGACGAACGGGTACACGAACACGTACCTGCCCCGGAAGCCCCGCGGCTGGATGCGCAGATCGTCGGAGTACTCCGAGCTCTTGCGCATCCCCAGGAACGAGTGGGGCGTGTCCGCCCACTGCATCAGCCCGCTCTGCAACAGCACCACGTGGAACTCGTGGATGCGGTCCAGGTTCTCCGCCTCGGAGATCAGCAATAGCTCCGCATCCCCGCGGGTGCCCACCAGCGAAAAGGACTGCAGCAGGTGCCCATCCGCGAAGTCCTCGCACGCCGCCAGAAACTCCCGCTTGTCCTGCGCGCGGCGCTCGGAGTCCAGGCGCCGCCACGCCGGGTCGAGCTTCAGGAACGTGTACTTGACGAAGTGGCGCTCGCTCACACCCACAGGCTACTGGCCTGCGCCGCGATGCAGAGGACGGCGCGGAGGTGGCGCGCCGAGCATCCACGGCGCGAGGGCCGCGGGATTTGAGGATCTGAGAGTAAGCGGGGACCGGAGAGGCTAAGGTTGGTACGTGCGGATCGCGCTCGTCTCGCCCTACTCGTGGACGTACCCGGGCGGCGTCACGCGCCACATCGAGGCGCTCGCCGACGAGCTTCGCGCGATGGGCCACGAGGCGCGCATCCTCGCCCCCTTCGATCCCGACGACGCGCTCGCGCGCTGGATGCACCGGGGCGCGCGTCCGCAACCGATGTCCGTCCCCGAGCGGCTCGTGCCGCTTGGCCGCTCGACCGGATTCGCCGCCAACGGGGCCGTCTCGAACCTCGCCGCCACAACGGACTCCGTGCTCGCCCTCTGGCGGGAGCTGCAGACCGGTGGCTACGACCTCATCCACATCCACGAGCCCGTGGTGCCCCTCGTCGGCTGGTATGCGCCCAGCTGCGCGGAGGGCATCCCGATCGTGGGGACCTTCCACACCTACTCCGAGAACGCCCTCACCAATGGAATCGCCCGGGGGCTCGGGGCGCGCCGGCGGATCAACCGCCTGCATGCCCGGATCGCCGTCTCCGAGGCCGCCGCGTGGACCGCGCGGCGCTTCTTCGGGGGCCGCTATCGGATCGTGCCCAACGGGGTGCACCTGCCGCCCGACGCCGACCCGCTTGCTGTCGTGCGCTGGAGCGGCCTTCCGGCCGATCACCCGGAGGCGGAATCCGCTTGTGCACATGTGGCCTGCCAGGGTGGGGAGCCCGGTCTGTCGCGCGCGGGGGAGGCGCGGCCGCTGCGCATCCTGTTCATCGGCCAGGCCGTGGAGCGCAAGGGGCTGCCCGTGCTGCTGCGCGCCTTCGAGGCTCTGCGCGAGCACGTACCCGCCACGCTCACCCTCGTGGGTGCCGGGCCCGAGGAGGTCGCCCCGCTGCTGCTCGACGATCGCGGGGTGCGCGCCCTGGGCAAGGTCTCCGAGGAGCAGAAGGCCGCCGAGCTCGCGCGCGCCGAGGTGCTCTGCGCCCCCTCCCTCGGGGGGGAGAGCTTCGGGATGGTGCTCACCGAGGCGTTCGCCGCCGGCACCCCCGTGGTCGCCTCCGACATCGCCGGCTACCGCGACGTGGTGCGCGCTGGCCGCGACGGCCTGCTCGCCCCGCGCGGGGACGCGCGCGCGCTCGCCGAGGCGCTGCGCGTGCTCGCGCTCGACCCCGCCAGGCGCGCGCGGATGGCCGTGGCCGCCCGCGAACGTGCCGAGCGCTTCGCCTGGCCTCACGTGGCCGCGGAGGTGCTCGAGGTCTACGAGCAGGCGCTCGCCGTCGGGTGCGCCGGGCGGGCTCTCGACAAATCGCGGCGCCTCGCCGTGCGCAGCGGGCTCGCCCCCGCCGATCTGCTCCCCCGTGTGCGCGCCAAGCGCATGCCCAGCCTCGAGCCCGAGCTCGCGCGCCAGGCCCCCCGGCGCGCCCTGCGCACAGTCCGCCGCGGGGCGCTCGCCCTCGCCTCGCTCGCCGGTCTCGCGCTGGCGCTGACCGCTCTCTCCCGGATTGGGGTGGGCCCGGTGCTCACCAGCATCGTCGCCTCCAGCCCCGGGCTGGTGGCCGCCGGGCTGGGGCTGATGTGCGTATCGATGGTCGTGCGCGGCCTCGCCTGGCACGCGATCCTCAGCGCTGCCCCCACCTGGCGCCCCGCGCGGCGCCGGGACGCGCTGCAGGGGACCTTCATCGGGGTGCTGATGTCCGCCACGCTGCCCGCCCGCCTGGGGGAGCCTTCGCGCGCGCTGATCGTCGCCCGGCGCATCGGGCGCCCGCGGGAGACCCTGCCCGTCGTGCTCGGCACAATGGTCTCCCAGACGCTCATCAACCTGCTCGCCCTCGTCCTCCTCGGGGCCGCGATGCTCTCCGGCGTGTCCCTCCTGCACGGCCACGACGGGGCGCTGCTGGCCGCCGCCCTCGTGCCGCTCGCCGCGCTGGCGGCCGTGCTGCTCGTCCCGGTGCTGCTGCCCCGCTCCGCGGTCTCCCGCTTCGCGCGGCTGCACTCCCTGGTGTCGGGGTTGCGCCGTTCGCTCCTGCGGGTGCGCGAGGGCCTGCGCATCTTCCGCCGGCCCCGCCGCGCCGCTGTTGCCACCTCGATGCAGCTTGGCGCCTGGGCGCTGCAGTGCGCCTCGTGCTGGCTTTTGCTGATGGCCCTCGGCCTCGACCACCGCGTCGGTCTCGCCGGCGCCGCCGGGGTGCTGTTCGCGGTCAACGTCACCGCCGCCGTGCCCGCCACCCCCGCCAACGTCGGCGTCTTCCAGGCCGCCTGCGTGGCGGTGCTCGCCGGCGCCTACCACGTCTCCACCCCCGACGCCGTCGCCTACGGGATCATCCTGCAGGCCGTCGAGGTCGCCACCGCCGTGATCATGGGCACCCCCGCCCTCGTCAAGGAGGGCCTCTCCTGGAAGGAGGTCCGCCTGCGCACCATGCACGCCACCCCCGTCCGGCTGCCCCCGCTGCCGGGGAGCGGCGGCGCCGCCTCGCGCGCGTAGCGATCTTATGGACCCGTTGTGCGCAGAGGATCTGCTCTGGCCATTATGCCTGTGCCCCTGAGGCTCAGGCGGCGACCAATCCGGCCACGTGATGTGGCTGGGGCACAGGTTCGCCCACCTCGCGCATCAAGGCGATGTGATCTGGAAGCGCCTCGCGCATGAGCTTTTCGACCTCCTCTTTCGTCTGCCCGGCCGCCACACAGCATGGGACGTCGGGAGAGTAGGCACCCCAACCTCCGTCCTCGCCTGTCTCATAGATGACTAGATACTCGGTCATCGCAGCTCCTCAATTCCAGATTTGCGTCTGATCTCCGCCAGCATGCCTGGCCTCATCGTATCGCCTCTCTTGCCCGCCACAGTGACCACTGGCGAGCGACTGGGATGCTTGAAATGGCGATGGCTTCCGCGCTCGCGTACCTGTCTCCAGCCGTGAGCTTCGAGGATCGAGATCACCTCGTAAACCTTCTTCGCCACATACCCCTCTCCGACCGGCGGGGTATGGGGGGACGGTGGCTCTGTTTATTCAGCCGGCCATCGCCGGCTCGTCCTCTTCCTCCACGGCGCCGTCCGGCGGGTCCTCGTCGCCGAGCGGGGGGCCGTTCTCGTCCGCGCCGAACAGCGAGGGGTCGCGGTGGGAGCCCTTGATCAGGTCGTCGGGAGAGCCGTTCTCCAAGAGCCGGCCCTGGCGGGTGCCGAAGTAGATCGCCTGCGGGTGGTGGGCTATCAGCGCGAGCGTGGACTGCTCGGGTTCGGGGGCGTAGCCGTCGGTGATCCGCATCCCGATGTCCGCTAGGCCCAGCAGCTTCTCCACCTTCAGGTGCTCGGCCTGCTCGGGCACCGCCGGGTACCCCCACGAGTAGCGCCGCCCCTGGGTGGCGGGGATGCCGAGCATTGTGCGGGCCTCGTGGTGCAGCCACTCCGCGAGGCCCTCCGCCGTCTGCACCCCCAGGCCGTGCACGAACAGCTGCTCGGCGAACTCGCCGTCTGACTCGAGCTTGGCCATCAGCTCGGTCACCTCCGAGCCCACCGTCACCGCCTGCACCGCGATCACGTCGAGCTCCGCCGGCGCCGAGCCGTCCGGCGCCGCCGGACGGAAGAAGTCCGCCAGGCAGAGGCGGTCGCCCTTCGGCTGGCGCGGGCAGACGAAGCGGGTCAGCTCGCCCCCCTCTGGATCGGCCGCCCGCACGGCCGGGTCGGGGTCGAGCACCACGATCTCGTTGCCCTTGCTGTAGCACGGGAAGAAGCCCAGCAGCGCGCGTGGATGCAGGTAGTCCTGCTCGCGCCACATCCGCTCCAGGCGCGGCCGGAAATCCCCGTCGA
Organism: Solirubrobacteraceae bacterium; assembly: GCA_035566955.1. Lineage (GTDB taxonomy): Bacteria > Actinomycetota > Thermoleophilia > Solirubrobacterales > Solirubrobacteraceae > Palsa-744. The sequence goes on from DATMPY010000066.1 coordinate 13,023, forward strand.
GCAGTTCCCGCCATGCCTCTCCCTTGACGCCGCGCCCACCCCAGTGCAGCTTGAACAGCACGTGGGTGTCCAGGTGGCTGTAGACCTCGTCGAGGTTCACCGGGATCTCCCGCACCCCCCAGAACGGGGGCGTCGGGACCGGCACGTCCGTGCGTGCCGCCGAGCGCACCGAGTCGTCGCTCAGGTCGCCGGTCTCCCTGGGCTCATCGCCCTTGGCGCGGAACTCCGCGGCGCCCGTGCGCAGCTTGGAGAGCAGCGCCTCGTGGGCGTCGGCGTCGATCAGCTGGTCCATCACAGCGAGGCCCTCAAAGGCGTCCTTGCAGTAGAAGACTCCCGGCTCGTAGATCTCCTCGGACTCTTTGCCGCCGGGGAACAGCGCGCGGTAGCTGAACGCGCGGTTGATCGCCGCGCCGCCGATCAGCACGGGATAGTCGAGGCCCTTGGCGTGCAGCTCCTGGATGCACGCCGGCATCTGCTTGGAGGTCGACACCAGCAGCGCCGAGAGCCCGATCGCGGTGGCCTCGTGCTCCTGGGCGGCGTCCACGATCGTCTGGATCGGGACCTGCTTGCCGAGGTCCACCACCGTATAGCCGTTATTGGTGAGGATCGTGTTGACGAGCGACTTGCCGATGTCGTGCACGTCCCCGAACACCGTCGCCAGCACAACCGTGCCCTTCGTGTAGCCCTCGATCTTGTCGAGGTATTTCTCGAGCTGCGCAACCGCCCGCTTCATCACTTCCGCGGACTGCAGCACGAACGGCAGGATCAGCTCGCCCGCGCCGAATTTGTCGCCCACCTCTTTCATCGCTGGCAGCAGCACCTCGTTGAGCGTGGGGACCGCCCCGAGCTTCTCCACGGCGCGGTCGATCCACTCCTCGACGCCCTCCTTGCGGCGGCGCAGGATGTGGAAGTGCAAGGCTTCCTGCGGCTCCATTCCCTCTGTCGGGTCCGCCGCGCTCTGCCCGGCGCTGTCGTCCTCGCCCTTGGACTCGAAGTGCTCGATGAAGCGCTCCAGCGCATCCTCGCGGCGATTTAACACCAGGTCGTCCGCTAGCTCCCGCTCCTGCTCGGAGATCTCCCCGTAGGGGGTGATGTGGTTGGGGTTGACCATCGCCAGGTCGAGGCCCGCACCCACGCAGTGGTGCAGGAAGACCGAGTTGAGCACCGCGCGGGCACCGGGGGAGACCCCGAAGGAGACGTTCGAGACTCCGAGCGAGGTCTTCACGTGCGGGATCTCCGCCTTGATCCTGCGGATGCCCGCGATCGTCTCCACCGCCGAGGGCCGCCACTCCTCATCGCCGGTGGTTAGCGTGAACGTGAGGCAGTCGAAGATCAACAGCTCCGGGTCGAGGCCATGCTCCTCGCAGCACAGATCGCGGATGCGTTTTGCGATCTCCACCTTGCGCTCTGCCGTCTTGGCCATCCCCACCTCGTCGATCGTCAGCGCGATCAGCGCCGCCCCGTGGGCCAGTGCCAGCGGGGCCACGCGGTCGAGCTTCGCGCGTCCCGCCTCCAGGTTCACCGAGTTGACGATCGCTCGTCCCGGGATCTGCTCCAGGGCGGTCTCGATCACCTCGGGCTCCGTGGAGTCGATCTGGATCGGCGCCGGCTGTGTCAGCGAGATCCGCTTGACAGTCTGGCGCATCTGCTCGTCCTCGTCGGCGCGCTCGGTCAGCGCTACGCACACGTCGAGCACGTGCGCTCCGCCGCTCACCTGGTCCTCCGCGATCCGCGTGAGGCCGTCGTAGTCGTCGGCCAGCAGCAGCTCCTTGGCCTTGCGCGAGCCCTGCGAGTTCACCCGCTCGCCCACCATCGTGGGGCGCGGCTCCTGCACCAGCGGGGTCGCCGTCATCATTGAGGAGAGCAGCGGCGGGCCTGGGGCAGGCCGCGGAGCGACCGGACGCCCGTCTGTCAGCTCGCTGGACTGTGGGCCAGTGGACTCCGCTGCCCGCTCCTCAGGGTGGGCGGGGGTCGGTCTGGTGGGGGTCGGTCTCCTGCCGACGCGCTCCACGATCGCGCGGATGTGCTCCGGCGTGGTGCCGCAGCAGCCTCCCACGATGCCCACCCCGTAGCGCTCCACGAACTCCCCCAGCGCCTCCGCCAACGGCCCCGGGCGCTCGGGGAAGATCGTCTCCCCGTCCGGCCCCTGCAGCGGCAGGCCCGCGTTGGGGATGCACGCCACCGGCACCGGGCAGCTCTCACCGAGGAAGCGGATCGCGTCGCGCATATCCTCCGGCCCCGTCGAGCAGTTCAATCCGATCACGTCCACCCGCAGCGCGTGCAGCGTGGTGAGCACCGCGGCGATGTCCGTGCCCAGCAGCATCTTGCCCCCGTTGGGGAGCAGCGACACCGAGGTGTGGATCGGCAGCGTACGGCCCGTGCTCTTGAACGCCGCCCGCGCCCCGAACACCGCCGCCTTGACCTCGAGGATGTCCTGCGCGGTCTCCACGATCAGCAGGTCCGCGCCGCCTTCAATCAGGCCCTCCGCCTGCTCGGTGAAGACCTCCACCAGCTCCCCGAAGCGGATCTGTCCGAGCGTCGGATCGTCCGAGGCCGGCAGGTGGCCGGTGGGGCCGATCGAGCCCGCCACGAAACGGTGCTCCCCCGCCGCCCTGCGGGCGATCTCCGCGGCCCTGGTGTTGATCTCCAGCGTGTGCTCCCCCAGGCCCCACTCGTCGAGCTTGATCCGCGAGGCCTGGAAGGTGTCGGTCTCCACCACCTCCGCGCCCGCCTCCAACATCGAGGCGTGCACCCCCTCGATCACGTCCGGGCGGTTGAGCACCAGCGCCTCGTGGCACTTGCCCGGCAGGCCCCCATAGTCCTCGCTCGAGAGCTCGAACTGCTCGAGCGTTGCACCCATGCCGCCGTCGTAGACCACAACGCGGCTGGAGATCGCGTGCGGGAAGTCGCGCATCCCAGGGATGCTACTAGCGGTCCCCTTTGGCTCCCGAGCCCGCCCCGCGACCGGCGGACGGTCGGGTGAGCGATTTCAGGGCTGTGTGGAGAGACTTTCTTTTCAGGATGCTGTGTGGAGCGACCTCCCAAGCGCGGGTGGGGGTTCACAACCAGCGAGCGGGGTCGGTTCACAACTATTCACACGCGTAGCCCCCCCGGCCCGACGCCCGCTGCCCGCTTGGGGCATGCCTGTCGGCTGTTCAGAGCGACACTCCCGTCTCACTCTTAGGGGGCGCCGTCAACAATCGTCCAACAGCCGTGAAACTTGGCCCTCGAGCGTCCATTCTGCACGGCCACCAGCCAGCCCTCTAGCCAGGAGAGGACTCCTCCAAAATGTCACAGCCAAGCGCCCTGCAAGCTCCCCCGCGGATTACCCGCCGTCGCTCCACCCCAAACATCTCCAAGCGGGCTGGCCACACCGTCGTCGCCGTGGTGGGTCTCGGCTACGTCGGCCTGCCCACCGCGATCGCGCTGCGCAACGCGGGCTGCCGGATCGTGGGGATCGACGTCTCCGGCCCCCGCCTCAGCGCGATCCGGGACGGGGCGGCCGAGCTGCTGGAGTCCGAGCAAGGCGACCTGCGCCGCCACCTGGCGAGCGACGGCTTCGTGCTCACCAACCGCATCAAGGCGCTCGACGCGGCCGACCTGGTGCTGATCTGCGTGCCCACCCCCGTCGACGAGCAGCTGCGCCCCGATCCGCGGATCCTGCGCGACGCCTGCGCCTCGGTGGTGCGCCACGCGCGCCCCGGCCAGACGCTCGTGCTGACCTCCACCACCTACGTCGGCACCACCCGCGAACTGCTCTCCCAGCCGCTTGCCGAGCGGGGCCTGCGCGTGGGCGAGGACGTGTTCGTGGCGTTCGCCCCCGAGCGCATCGATCCCGGTGTCAGCGACCACGAGCAGCTCAAGACCCCGCGCGTGCTCGGCGGAGTCACGCCCGCGTGCACCGAACGCGCCGCCGCCGTGCTGCGTCACACCTGCAAGCGCCTGCACCATGTCTCCTCGCCCGAGGCCGCCGAGTTGGTGAAGCTCTACGAGAACACCTTCCGCGCCGTCAACATCGCGCTCGCCTTCGAGCTCGCCGAAGCCTGCGGTGTACACGGCCTGGATCCAATCGAGGTGACCGAGGGGGCCGCCACCAAGCCCTACGGCTTTCTCGCCCACTACCCCTCCGCGGGTGTGGGGGGGCACTGTATAGCCGTGGATCCCTACTACCTGCTGGGGGACCTGCGCGAGCGTGGTCGGCCCGCCACGATGGCCGAGGAGGCGCTGCGCAAGGTCTCCGGCCGCCCCCGCCATGTGGCCTGGCGGGCCCACGAAGCGCTCGTCGCGCTCGGACGTCCCCTGCCCGACGCGCGTGTGCTGGTGGTCGGCGCCTCCTACAAGCCCGGCGTCGCCGACACCCGCGAGGCCCCGGCTCTGGAGATCATCGCCCGCCTGCGCACCGAGGGGGCCCGCGTGGACTACCACGACCCGCTCGTGCCCGCCCTCGCCGTCGGCGGGGAGAGCCTTGAAGGCGTGAACCCCGTGGACCCCGAGGAGTACGACCTCGCGATCCTCACCACCCTTCACCCCGAGCACGACTATGAGTGGCTGGAGCGCTGCCCCGCCGTGCTCGACTGCACCTACCGCCAGTACACCGCCGGCCTCCAGCGCTTCACCCCGTGAGCTGATGCCGGTCCCCCGCGTCCAGATCGCGTTCCTCCGAGATGCCCTGCGCGCCCGGGTCGGCGGTGGAGGCGAGCTGCCCGATGCCGATTGCCAGGCTGCCCTCGCCGCCCGCGCGGTGCCCGCGACGGAGGTGAGCTGAGCCGATGCCCACCGGTCGCTTCACAGCCAACCGCATCCTGAAGGTGCTCGCCGGCGTCTATCTGATCGCGCTGCTTGCCGCTGTGATGGCCTACAAGGCGGCGTTCGCCGGGATCCTGTTCTCCAACGCCTTCTTCGGCGTCTACAGCATCTGCGTCGCGACCTACATCGTCTCCCGCTTCTTACTCAGCCTCTTCTACCGCTCCCGACCGGACGCCGGGTTGGAGCCGCAGATCGCGATCGTGATGCCGGGCTTCAACGAGGAGGAGGCGATCGCCCAGTCGTTGAGCGCGCTGCTGGAGCTCAACTATCCCGCCGAGAAGCTCGAGCTGGTGGCCGTCAACGACGGCTCCACCGACCGCACCCTGTTCGAGATGCAGCGCGTCGCCGCCGAGTCCCGTGGACGGGTGAGCGTGATCAACTTCCTGGAGAACCGCGGCAAGCGCGCCGCGATGGCCGCCGGCATCCGCGCCACTACCGCGGAGGTGATCGTGTTCGTGGACTCCGACTCCGTGGTCGAGCCCGACGCCCTCAAACGGCTCGTGCAGCCCCTCGCCGACCCCCGCATCGGGGCCGTCTGTGGGCACGCCGACGTGCTCAACGTGCGTGAGAGCTGGATCACCCGCATGCAGGCCGTGCGCTACTTCGTCGCCTTCCGCGTCGTCAAGGCAGCCGAATCGGTGTTCGGCGCGGTCACGTGCTGCTCGGGCTGCTTCTCCGCCTACCGCCGCGAGGCGATCCTGCCGCGCCTGGAGTGGTGGGAGAGCCAGACCTTCCTCGGCATCGAGTCCACCTTCGGCGACGACCGTTCGCTGACCAACTGCGTGCTGCGCGACTGGCGCATCCTCTACGAACGCCGCGCCGTGTCACACACGATCGTGCCCACCACCTTCCGCGCCTTCCTGATCCAGCAGACCCGCTGGAAGCGCTCCTGGACGCGCGAGTCGCTGCTGGTCGCCAAATTCATCTGGCGCAAGCACCCCGTCGCCGCGCTGTTCGCCTACATGAGCATCCTGCTCCCGCTCGTCGCCCCGATCGCCGCGCTGCATTCGCTGGTATGGGCGCCCCTCACCCACCAGGGGGTGCTGCCGCTCACCTACCTCGCCGGGATCTACGCGCTCGCGCTCGTGTACTCCTTCTACTTCCTGCTCTTCCAGGACCGCTACAACGTGCTCTGGCTGTACGGGATCCTGTTCGTGTTCTTCTACCTGGCGATCATGCTGTGGCAGACCTACTACGCGATCGCCACCTGCCGCACCGCCGCCTGGGGGACCAGGCCCGCCACCGCTGGCCTCGCCGGCGGCGGGGAGGGGACCTAGTGGGGGAGGGGCGATGAATCGAGGATCGAGATGGATCGCGCCATGATCCACCCCCTACCGCTCAGGCGCTTGCTCGCGATCCTGCTGCTGCCGGGATCGCTGATCCCGGTGGTCATGCTGAGCCCCTCGCTTGCGCGTGCCCCCGCCACGCTGTGGCAGCGGACCGAGCGCCTGCTCGCGCCCGCGCACGCCCGCGTCCACCATGCACCGCCTCCGATGCAGCGCTACCCGATGGGGGCCGCGCGGCTGGAGGTGGACGTCTTCGAGCCCACCACCGGCTCCTTCACCCCGCAGGTTGGCGTCTCCCCGCTGGCAGAACATGCCCGTTGGGTGCACGGCGCCTACGAGCCCGTGGTCCTGATCGTTCCCTTCCAGGAAGCCCGCGTCCGATGAGCCACCGCTTTCGCTTCGCGCCCGCGCTCCCAGCCGCGGGCCTCACGCTCGCGCTTTGCGCTGTCTCCCTCGGCGCGCCCATCTTTGCCCCGCATCGCCCTGGCGCGCATCCCGCGCCGGTGCGTCGCTCCTCGGCTCCCGCGAGCACCCGTGGCGGGCAGGCGCGCCTGCATCGGCATGCGCGCCTGCGCCTCCCCGGGCGCGTGCGGGGGCTGCGGGTGCTGGGCCGCACAGCAACAGGTGTGCGCATCACCTGGGGCCGCGCGCGGCGCGGTGGCGCCCCGATCGAGGGCTACCGGATCAGGCGCGACGGCGCCGTGGCCGGGCAGACCCCGGGGCGTGTCTACATCGTCAAGCTGAGCTCCGGCCGCGCCCATCGCATCGTGGTCTCAGCCGTGGACACGCGCGGGCACGTGGGGCGGGCGAGCCGGGTGCTGAAGATCCCCGCCCGCTCCAGCGGAGTCAGGCGCAGCGCCGCCCCCGGAACGGACCCCCCGGGCGTCCCCGGCCAGCTCAGCGTCTCCGAAGTCAGCGACGCGGGCGCCACCGTGTGGTGGGTTCCGAGCCAACCCGGCTCCGCGCGGATCATCGGCTACCGCGTCTACCGCGACAACGCGCTGCTTGGCCAGACCAGTCAGGACTCGATGCGTCTCACCCACCTCTCCTCGCTGCGCACCTACGCGATCGAAGTCGCCGCCATCGACGCCGATCACCGCGAAAGCGCCCGCACCCCCCCGCTGCATCTGGCGACCAGCCACACTCCCCCCCAGGGGCCCGCGCTGATCTCCGCGCTGCGCGTCACCGACACCTCCGCGACCCTCTCCTGGCAGGCGGGCGCCGCCAACAGCGGCCGCCTTGTGGGCTACCTGCTGTTCGAGGACGGCGTCCCCGAGAAGGTGGTGGACGGGCAGATCGCCACGGTCACGCTGGCCTCCGAGCGCCACTACACCTTCACCGTCCGCGCCCTGGACTCCTACGGCTACCTCAGCGCGCCCGCGCCCGAAGTCGCCGTGTTCACCACCCACACACGCCCCTCCACCCCCGCCGACCTCAGAGCCACCGAAGTGAGCGCCAGCTCCGCCGCGCTCGCCTGGTCGCCCAGCACCCCCGTGAGCGGGGCGATCGCGGGCTACCGCGTGTTTCGCAACGAAATCCCCGTCGGGCAGACATCTACTCCCGGGATGACCCTTGCCAACCTCGCCCCCTCGACGGCCTACCAGATAACGGTTGTGGCAGTGGACTCCCTTGGCGCGATCAGCGCGCCGACCGCGCCGCTCTCGATCGAAACCTCCAACCCCACGCCCACCCACGGCAACGTGCAGGCCTTCATGCTGGCCTCCACCGACCAGAGCTTCTACGACCTCGAGGCCCACTACCAGCAGATCGGGGTGGTCTACCCCACCTACTTCAACTGCGGGCCCGGGGGCGCGGTGACCGGCGCCAATGACCCGCTCGTCACCGGCTGGGCGGTGGCCCGCCAGATCGCGGTGATGCCGCGCCTGAACTGCCAGAACCCCACGGACGAGAATCAGATTCTCAACGAACCCGCCGCCGGGGAAGCGATGATCAACCAGCTCGCCGCGATGTGCCAGACCTACGGCTACCAGGGCATCCAGGTGGACTTCGAGGGCAACATCCCCAGCGAGCGCAACCCCTTCACCGCCTGGATCACCGCGCTCGCCGCCAAGCTCCACGCCCAGGGGGACAGGCTCTCCACGGTGGTGACCGCCAAGTACTACAACGTCACGAGCGGGCGCGCCGCGCTGTACGACGACGCCGCCCTCTCGGGGCCCTCCGACTACCTGTTCGTGCTCGACTGGGGCCTGCACTGGACCACCTCCACCCCCGGGGGGATGGACGAACTGCCGTGGTTCAAGAAGGTCGCCGAATACACCGCCACGCTGCCCAACAAGAGCAAGTTCGTGCTGGGCATGCCCATGTACGGGATCGACTGGCCGAACGGGGGTGGCTCCTCCAACCCCGGCACCCCGCTGGAGTTCGCCAACATCGCCGCCCTGGAGAGCGAGCTCGGGATCACCCCCGAATGGGAACCGGTGGCGGCCGACCCCCACTTCTCCTATACCGACGCCAGCGGGGTGCGGCACTCCGTGTGGTACACCGACCAGCAGTCGCTCGCGCTGCGCGCCCAGCTCGCGGAATCGCTCGGCCTCGGCATCGGGCTGTGGCACCTCGGCAGCGAGGACCAGAGCATCTGGGAACTGCCCCAGCTTGGCGGTTGACCCGCGCGGCGCTTCGCCGAGGGCGGATCCGCGGTTTGTGTCGCGCCACCTCTGCCCGACCCGCGGCCGGTGTCCGGTGGGTTGGCCTGGGGCGGCGGGTGCGGTTGGGCGATCGACTGGCGCCCGCTTTCCGTGGGTCCTCTACGGTTGGCGTGGTGAGGCTTCGCGTGGTCATGGCCTGCGCCGTCATCCTGCTGGTGGCGCCGGCTGCCGCTGGCGCTCAGCAATTGCAGGCCTTCCTGCTCACGAGCTCGCCCGACTCCTTCGCCGATCTCCAGGCCCACGCCGGCACGGTCGGGGTGGTCTACCCCACCTACTTCGAATGCGCGCTCCCCGGCGGAGCGGTGCGGGGAGCGGACGAGCCCGAAGTGGACGCCTACGCCCAGGCCCACCAGATCGTCCTGATGCCCCGCTTCAACTGTCAGGACGGGGGCCTCGTCCATCGCATCCTCACCGAACCGCGGGCGCGGGCGCAGACGCTTGAACGCCTGGGTTCGCTCGCCGCGAGCCCCGCCTATCAGGGGCTGAACCTCGACCTCGAGAATGACGGCGCCCGCGACCGCGGGGCGCTCAGCTCGTTCGTGGCCGCCCTTGCCAAGCGGGTGCACGCGCTCGGCAAGCGGCTCGCGGTGGACGTCGACGGCGTGCTCCGCGAAGACCCCCGCCACGCCACCTACCTCTACGACGACCGCGCGCTGGCCGCCGCCGCGGATACCGTGTTCGTGATGGCGTGGGGTGCCCATTGGGAAGGCTCTGCCCCCGGGCCGATCGCCCCGCTCGCGTTCGTGCGCGCCGTCGCCCGCCGCGTCGCATCGCTCCCCCACGCCCACCGCTTCGTGCTGGGCGTCCCCATGTACGGGCTCGACTGGCCCGCCGGCGGCGGGCCCCGGCAGCGCGCCACCGCCCTGCAGTACACCGCCGCCACCGTCCTCGCCCGCTCCGCCGGCGCCACCCCGGTGCGCGATCCCGCCTCGGGGGAGCTGACCTTCGCCTACACCCGCGCCGGCGTGCCCCACCGGGTATGGCTGATGGACGCCACCGCGATCGCCGATCGTCTGCGCATCGCTCGTGCGCTCGGGCTGGCCGCGGGGGTGTGGCGGCTGGGCGCAGAGGACCAGGCGCTCTGGCCGCTCCTGGTCGCGTAATTGCCGACTCGAGACTTCCGAGTATCAAGCCGCGGGCCGCGGGTACCGATGATGATTCGAATATGTCATCAACGTTGCTGCCCACAGCCTCGCGCCCCAGCGCGCGCTGGCTCGATCACTGGCTCGAAACCGTCCACGACATCGAGACCCTGCGCGCTGCACATCCGATGATGGACGCCGTCATCGACGAGGTCGACGGCCGCATGATCCGCGTCGGAAGTCAGTGGCTCGCCGACTTCGCCTCCTGCAACTACCTCGGCTTCGACCTCGACCCGGAGATCATCCGGGCGATCCCGCCCTTCCTGGAAGCTTGGGGCACCCACCCGAGCTGGTCCCGCCTGCTTGGCAGTCCCGTGCTCTACGAGCAGATCGAGGGCCGCCTTACGGAGCTGCTCGGCAGCGAGGACTCGCTCGTGCTGCCCACCATCACCCACATCCACGCCTCCGTGATCCCCGTGCTCGCCGCCTCGGGGACCATCTTCCTGGACGCCCGCGCCCACAAGACGATGTACGACGGCTGCCTGGTGGCCCGCTCGCGCGGCGCCGCCGTGCGGCGCTTCCGC
>DATMPY010000067.1:0-5103 GCA_035566955.1 Solirubrobacteraceae bacterium
GACTCCTCGGCGTCCCCCCCGAACAGCCGCTCTGCGAGCAGCGCATCGGTCTTGTCGAGCTCCGGGATTCCCAGCACCGCGGTCGCGCCAAAGCGCTCGTCGACGACGGGGGAGACGAGCAGCGGCAGCGCGTGCTGCTCCGCGCCCGGCAGCGTCAGGGTGACGCCGGTGTCCACCATCGCGATCGTCTCGGCCCCCCGGGAGCTGCGCTCCAAGCCGCCGAGGCGCATCTCCTCCAGCTGCGCGCGCACCGCGGGGTCTGCGGCCCAGCGCTCCACCTCGGGGTGCTTTGGGGACATCAGCGCGAAGCGCGCCAGCTCCAGCCCCTCGACGTGGGGGGTGAAGACGGTCAGCGCGCGCCCATCCGCGGCGCGGGCCTCGAGCTCCACCCCGTCGACCCGCCCGAGCACGAAGCGCTGGCTGGCCAGGGAGGTCTCGTCCCATTTCCGAAGCTCCCCCAGATGGCGGTCGTTCTCCTGAAGGTAGGCGCTGATGCGGAGGTACCACTGGGGCCGCTGGATCAACCGCACGGGGTTGTGGCAGCGCCAGCACATGCCGTTCTCCACCTGGATCGTGGCCAGGGTCGTCTGACACGTGTCGCACCAGTCCACGGTGCCGGTCCCGTGGTAGATCAGGCCCGCGTCCAGCAGCGTCAGGAAGAGCCACTGCGACCAGCGGTACATCACGGGGTCGGAGCTCATGAAGGTGCGCTCCCAGTCGAAGGAGAACCCCAGGCGCTGGAGCTGGCCGGTCATGTGCTTGGCGCAGCGGGTCACCCACGCGTGCGGGGACTCTCCGCCGGCGATCGCGCCCAGCTCGGCGGGCAGCCCGAAGGCGTCGAAGCCGAACGCGAACAGCACGGGCTCCCCGCGGGCGCGCTGAAAGCGGGCGTAGGCATCCCCGATCGCGTAGCTGCGCACGTGGCCGATGTGGACGTTGCCCGAGGTGAAGGGGGCGGAGGCCTTGATGTAGATGCCTTTCCGTCCCTCGTCCACGGAGGGCGTGCGGAACGCGTCGCGGTCCCGCCACTCGCGCTGGCGGCGCACCTCGACCTCCCGGGGGTCATAACCCGCAGGCTTCCCATCCCCTCCCGAAGACGTCAGATCATCCACACGAGCGAGGATATCCGAGCCCTTCGACCCTGGTGTGGCCAGCTGGGCGACGGGGGTGTGGCCAGCTGGGCGACGGCGGCGTGGCCGGCGTGGCGAGGGGGGTGTGGCCAGCTCGGCGAGGGGGGTGTGGCCAGCTCGGCGACGGGGGTGTGGCCAGCCCGGCGCCTGTCCGCTGGGGCTGCAATGATGCACAGATGGAGATCGAGATCGGACGCGGCAAGAAGGCCCGTCAGGCATACGGCTTCGATGACATCGCGATCGTGCCCTCGCGGCGCACGCGGGACCCTGACGACATCGATATCTCGTGGAAGCTTGGGCCGTACCAGTTTGAGCTGCCGATGATGGCCTCGGCGATGGACGGGGTGGTGTCGCCCACCACGGCGGGCGTGATCGGCCAGCTGGGGGGTCTGGCGGTGCTCAACCTGGAGGGAATCTTCACCCGCTACGAGGACGCGGACGCCCAGTTGGAGCGGATCGCCCTGCTACCCAAGGAGGTGGCGACGCGGGAGATGCAGGAGATCTACCGCGAGCCGGTCAAGCCGGAGCTGATCGCCCAGCGGGTGGAAGAAATCAGGCAGCACAAGGTGGTGGTGGCCGCCTCGCTGACCCCCCAGCGGGTGCTGCGCTACCACGAGATCGCCATGGAGGCGGGCCTCGACGTGCTGGTGATCCAGGGCACGGTGGTCTCCGGCGAACACGTCTCCACGGTCTCCGAGCCGCTCAACCTCAAGGAGTTCATCCCCTCCCTCGACGTGCCCGTGGTGGTCGGTGGCTGCGCCTCCTACCACACCGGCCTGCACCTGATGCGCACGGGCGCCGCGGGGGTGCTCGTCGGGGTCGGCCCCGGCGCGGCGTGCACCACTCGGGGGGTGCTCGGCATCGGCGTCCCCCAGGCGACGGCGATCGCGGACGTCGCCCATGCACGATCGACGCACATGCTCGAGACGGGTGAGTATTGCCAGGTGATCGCCGATGGCGGGATGAGAAACGGCGGCGACGTCTCCAAGGCGATCGCCCTGGGGGCCGACGCGGTGATGATCGGCTCCCCCCTCGCCCGCGCCTACGAGGCCCCGGGCAGGGGCTTTCACTGGGGGATGGCCACCTTCCACCCAACCCTTCCGCGGGGCGCCCGCGTGGCGACCACCCAGAACGGGAGCCTCGAGGAGATCCTCGTGGGGCCGGCGCGAGAGAACGACGGCACGTTCAACCTCTTTGGGGGCCTGCGCACCTCGATGGCCACCTGCGGCCACAAGGACCTCGCGGAGTTCAACCGCGCGGAGGTTGTGATCGCCCCGGCCCTGCAGACCGAGGGCAAGGCGCTCCAGCGCGACCAGAGCGTGGGCATGGGCGCGGTCAACGGGAAGGCGGCCGTTCTCGTCAATGACTGAGTTGGCCACGGTATCCGCCCCCGCCGTCGAGGAGCGGATTGCGGTGCCCGCGGCCACCGAGGTTGTGGTGGTCCTCGACTACGGGGGCCAGTACTCGCAGCTGATCGCGCGCCGGGTGCGGGAGTGCGGGGTGTTCTCGGAGCTGATCCCCCACCACGTGCCGCTCGCGGAGATCGCCGCCCGCAAACCGCGGGGGATCATTCTCTCGGGGGGGCCCGCGTCCGTGTATGCGCCCGACGCTCCCCACCTGGAGCGGGGGCTGCTCGAGCTCGGGGTCCCGGTGCTGGGCATCTGTTACGGCATGCAGCTGCTCGTACACGAGCTCGGTGGTCGTGTCGAGCAGGCCGAGGTGGGGGAATTCGGGCGCTCGGACCTGACGGTGAGCGAGCACGGGGTGCTGCTGAGGGACACCCCGCGGGAACAGACCTGCTGGATGTCCCACCGCGACACGGTCTTCGCGGCGCCCCCCGGCTTCACGGCGCTGGCCTCCTCGAGCGCCTCGCCGGTGGCGGCGGTGGAGAGCGTGGAGCGGGGCATCTACGGGATCCAGTTTCACCCCGAGGTCGTGCACACTCCCTACGGCCAGCAGATCCTGGGGCAGTTCCTCACGGGGGTCTGCGGCTGTGAGCCTACGTGGTCGGCGGCGTCGATCGTGGAGGAGCAGATCGCGCGGATTCGCGCGCAGGTGGGGGAGGGGAGGGTGATCTGCGGCCTCTCGGGGGGGGTGGACTCCTCGGTGGCCGCGCTGCTCGTGCACCGCGCGGTGGGGGACCAGCTGACGTGCGTGTTCGTGGACCACGGCCTGATGCGCAAGGACGAGGGGGAGCAGGTGGTGGGGGCCTTCCGGGACACGTTCAAGGTGCCCCTGGTGGCGGTGGACGCGGAGGAGCGCTTCCTGCGGAGACTCCGCGGGGTCACCGACCCGGAGGCCAAGCGCAAGGCGATCGGGGCGGAGTTCATCAGGGTCTTCGAGGAGGAGGCCGCCAAGCTCGCGGGCGCTCCCGGTGGCTCGGAGAGGCGGAACGGAGAGGGTGTCCGCGGTGGCGCTGGAGGGGCGGACGAAGAGGGCGCGCGCTTCCTGGTGCAGGGCACCCTCTACTCCGACGTGATCGAGTCCGGCGGGGGCACGGGGGCGGCGACGATCAAGTCCCACCACAACGTGGGGGGTCTACCGGACGATCTGCGGTTCGAGCTGGTGGAGCCGCTGAGAACGCTGTTCAAGGACGAGGTGCGCGCGGTGGGGGCGGAGCTGGGCCTGCCCGAGCGCCTGGTGTGGCGCCAGCCCTTCCCCGGCCCGGGGCTGGCGATCCGGATCGTGGGGGGGGAGGCCACCAAGGAGCGTCTGGACGTGCTGCGCGAGGCGGACCACATCCTCCAGGAGGAGATCCGCAAGGCGGGTCTCTACAGGGAGCTGTGGCAGTCCTTCTGCGTGCTCCCCGACATCCGCACGGTGGGGGTGCAGGGGGATGAGCGGACCTACGGGTACGTGGTGGTGATCCGCGCGGTGACCAGCGACGACGCGATGACAGCCGACTGGGCGAGGTTGCCCTACGACCTCCTGGAGACGATCGCCTCACGGATGATCGGGGAGCTGCGGGAGGTCAACCGGGTGGTGTTGGACATAACCTCCAAGCCACCCGGCACGATCGAGTGGGAGTGATGGCTCAGGGATCTTTTTTTGGGGGAGACGCGTTGCGGGTGTCGGGTGCGGGAGCGTGGTATCGCCGGTCGCCCGACGTTGTGAGACATCACGGATTTGCCCCTGGGACGCGGCGATCTGACGTGGGTGGCCGGGACCTCTATGCGTGGCGATCTGACAGGGTGGTGTGGTCCGCTGTACGCGGGATCAGACGCGGGGGGCCGCGATCCCCTATCATGCACGCTCTCGCGCTGCGCGAAGTGTTCGTGTGGCGCCTTTTTCACGTCATGAAGACCTACGTCGCCAAGCCCACCGACCGCGAGCGCAACTGGCTGCTCGTGGACGCCAACGGTAAGACCCTGGGCCGGCTGGCCACGCAGCTGGCGGACGTGCTGCGGGGCAAGCGCAAGCCGGAGTACACCCCGCACATCGACACGGGGGACTTCGTGGTGGTGATCAACGCGGAGAAGATCACGGTGACGGGAAAGAAGCGCACCGACAAGCGCTATTACCGCCACTCGGGCTACCCGGGGGGCCTGCGGTCGCGGAGCTTCGAGGAGATGCTGGCCCGCCGGCCGGAGGAGATCATCAGACTCGCGGTGAAGGGGATGATGCCCCGCAACCGCCTCGCGCGCAAGCAGCTGACGAAGCTCAAGGTGTACGCCGGCCCCGAGCACCCCCACGTGGCGCAGAAGCCCGAGCCGCTGGAGATCGAGGCGTGATGGCGGACGAGCCGACGGGGGAGGAGCAGATCGAGGAGCCGACCTCCCCGAGGGAGCAGGCGCCCACCGCCGCGGAGACCCCCGCGGTGGAGGCCACAGCGGAGGGCGAGCCCACCGCGGAGGAGCCTGCTGTGGAGGAGCCCACTGTGGAGGAGCCGGCCGCGGAGGAGCCTGCTGTGGAGGAGCCGGCCGCGGAGGAGCCTGCTGTGGAGGAGCCTGCTGTGGAGGAGCCGGCCGTGGAG
>DATMPY010000068.1:0-21362 GCA_035566955.1 Solirubrobacteraceae bacterium
TTCTTGCCGGTGCGGATGAACCAGGGCACCCCGGACCAGCGCCAGTTGTCGATCTCCAGGCGCATGGCGGCGTAGGTCTCGGTGGTGGAGTCCTTGGCGACGCCGTCGATGTCGCGGTAGCCGTCGTACTGGCCGCGGAAATAATGGCCCACCCCGGCATCGGCGGTGGAGCGGAAGACGGCGTACTTGGCGTCCTTGACGGTTTCGGCGTCATCGCCCGCGGGGGCCTCCATCGCGGCGACCGCGACGACCTGCATGAGGTGGTTGACGACCACGTCGCGGACGGCTCCGACGGGGTCGTAGAAGTGCCCGCGGTCCTCGACGCCGAAGCTCTCGGCCATCGTGATCTGCACGCAGGCGATGTGGTTGCGGTTCCAGATCGGCTCGATCATGGTGTTGGCGAAGCGCAGGTAGAGGAACTCGTCGGTGCCCATCTTCCCGAGGAAGTGGTCGATGCGGTAGAGCTGGGACTCATCGATGTATTGGTGGACTTCCGCGGCGAGCGCGCGCGCGGAGACCCGATCGTGGCCGAAGGGCTTCTCGACGACGACGCGCCCGCTCTTGGTGAGGCCGGCGGCGGCGAGCTGCCCGATCACGGCCCCGAACAGGAAGGGGGGGATCTCCAGGTAGAAGACGGGGCTGCGCGCAGCGCCCACCGCGGCGGTCAGGCGCTCGTAGGTGGCGGCGTTGGTGAAGTCGCCGCTGACATAGGACAGGCGCGCGGCGAAGCGCTCGAAGACCGCGTCGTCCACGGGCTCGCCGGTCCCTGCGATGCATTCGCGGGCGTGGGTGCGCAGATGTTCGAGCGTCCAGTCGTCGCCGGCGACCCCGACGATCGGGCAGCTCAGGAGACCGCGCTGCTCCAGGCGGTAGAGCGAGCGGAAGGTCATTACCTTGGCGAGGTCGCCGGTGATGCCGAACACGACGAATACGTCGGCGGGCTGTGGGCCGGGGGTTGGGGTGATGCTCATGGGGGACCTGTTCCTTTTCGGGTAGCGGTGAAACAGGTTCCTATCGAATCTCTCGGCCGGCAGGGTGAGCGCATATCGCCTGATCGGGGTGAAATTGGCTCGGGGAGGGCAGGCCCGGGCGGGCGGGCATCAAAAACCACCCCTCCCCTTTTGTCCGCTTACCCCTCGCTACGCCGATCATGGTCACGCAAATCATCCGATCCGGGCGAGGCGTACCCACCCCCACGCGCGGGACTGTCGCAGAGGCATGGCTGACGCGGGAGCTCTCCCGGGCGCGGAACGATCGACGGCCCCGAGCCGGCCCTTGGCCGCTGGGCAGCCCGCGGCGGCGGAGACGGAGGCCTCCACGAGCCCGGCGCGCGGGGGACTGGTGCTCGCCTCGCTGATCCTGGTGGCGGCAGTGGCGAACCTCAATCTGGCGGTGGCGAACGTGGCGCTGCCGTCGATTGGGCGGGCGTTCAACGCGAGCCAGACCGCGCTCGACCTGGTGGCGGTGGGCTACTCGCTGGGCCTGGCGGCGTCGGTCCTGTACCTGGGGGCGGTGGGGGACCGCTACGGGCGCAAGCTGATGTTGCTGCTGGGGATGGCACTATCGATCCCGGCCTGCCTGCTCGCCGCCTTGGCCCCCTCGATCGGGGTGCTGGTGGCGGCGCGCCTGCTCGGCGGCCTCTCCGCGGGGATGGCGTTCCCGACGACGCTGGCGCTGGTCACCGCGCTGTGGTCGGGCCCGGCGCGCACCCGCTCGATCGCGCTGTGGTCGGGCCTCGGCGGCGCGATCTCCTCGCTCGGCCCGCTGCTCTCGGGCGCGCTGCTGGAGCACTTCGACTGGGGCTCGGTGTTCTTCATCACGCTGCCCCTGGCGCTGGTGGCGTTCTTCATGGCGTGGCGCTTCGTGCCGGCGCACGTGAACGAGACGACCGACCCGGTGGACAACCTGGGGGGGATCCTCTCGGTGCTGCTGGTGGCGGCGCTGGTGCTGGGCATCAACTTCGCCCCGGTGCCGGAAAAGGGCACGCTGGCGATCGGCCTGGCGGTGATCGCGCTGGCGGCGGGGGCGGCGTTCGTGCTCCGCCAGCGCCGCGCGCGGTCTCCCCTTTACGACCTGCAGGTGGCGGGCCGCAGGGTCTTCTGGGTGGCGGCGGTCGCGGGGATCGTCGTGTTCGGGACGCTGATGGGGGCGATGTTCATCGGCCAGCAGTTCCTGCAGAACGTGCTCGGCTACTCGACGCTCGACGCGGGCCTGGCGATCCTGCCGGCGGCGGTGATGATGGTGCTGATCGCGCCCCGCTCGGCAAAGCTCGTCGACGCCTACGGCGCGCGGGTGACATTGCTGATCGGCTACGCGTTCTGCCTGCTGGGGTTCCTCACGATGCTGCTGTTGTGGAAGGACCACATCGCCTACTGGAAGGTCGGCCTCGGCTACGCCCTGATCGGCGCGGGGGTGGGCTTTGCGGGCACCCCGGCCTCCCACTCCCTGACGGGCTCTGTGCCGGTGGACCGCGCGGGGATGGCCTCTGGCACGGCGGACCTGCAGCGCGATCTGGGCGGGGCGATCATGCAGTCGATCCTGGGGGCGCTGCTGACGGCGGGTTACGCGGCGGCGGTGGCCTCCGCGATCGCGGCCTCCCCGAATAAGGCGCGGATCACGAGCAGCCTGGAAAACGAACTGGAGAAGTCGTTCTCGAGCGCGGTGGACACCGCCCAGCACTATCCGGCGTACGCGAGCCAGATCGTGGCGGGGGCTAAGTCCTCGTTCTTGGCGGGCGACCAGCGCGCGTACGGCGCGGGGATCGTCGCGATCCTGCTGGGGGCGACGCTGGTGTTCTTCCGCTTCCCCAAGCACGAGCGGGAGGTGGCGCTGCTGGAGGAGTACCACGCGCAGGACAGCGCGCTGCCCGGAGCGGAGGCAGCGGCCGAGTCGGGGGGAGTGGCGGCCACGTAGACGGTCGCCCGGCGGACTGCGCCGGCCCGACTCCCCCCGGCGAGCCGGGCGGTCTCACCCACGGAGAGTGATGTGGGCTCACCCACCCGCGGGGAATGGTTCGCCGCGGCATGGCCAGGGCGGACGCCGACAAGAGCACGGGGCAGGGCGAGGAGAACGCGTCGGGCGCGGCGATTCGCCCACGGCGGCGCGCCACGAGCAGCACCCCGAAGGTGCCCCACCTCACCCCCGGGGAGCGCGGCGCGCGGGGCAAGGCGGCGCGCGAGGAAGCGCCCCGCTCGCGCCACGCGGAGTGGGAGCCGTGGGCGGAGCGCCCGGACCCGATCGCGCTGTTGGAAGAGCAGGCGACCTCGCGGGTGCCGGAGCTGGTGCCGATCCGCTACGGGCGGATGGTGGCCTCTCCGTTCGCGTTCTTCCGCGGGGCGGCGTACGTGATGGCCTCGGATCTCTCGCGCACGGCCCGCTCGGGCTTCACGGCGCAGCTGTGCGGGGACGCGCACCTGTCGAACTTCGGCGGCTTCGCCTCGCCGGAGCGGGACCTGGTGTTCGACGTCAACGACTTCGACGAGACGCTGCCGGGCCCGTGGGAGTGGGACGTCAAGCGCCTGGCGGCGAGCATCGCGGTGGCGGGCCGCGAACTGGGCTTCTCCCCCAAGCAGCGCGGGGAGGCGGTGCGCGCGACGGTGGGGGAGTACCGCGAGGCGATGCGCCGCTTCGCGGGGATGCACAACCTCGAGATCTGGTACGCCCGCCTGGACGGAGCGGAGATCCTCGCGCGCTTCGAAGCGCAGGCGAGCGCCCAGCAGGTCAAGGTCTTCCGCAGGACCGCGGCGAAGGCGCGGACGAAGGACAACACGCGCGCGTTCTCGCGCCTGGCGCACACGGTCGACGGTACGCCCAGGATCATCAGCGACCCGCCGCTGCTGATGCGGATCGAGGACCTGCTCCCGCAGCTGCAGGCGGCGGAATTCCAGGAAGGGATGCACAACCTGCTGCGCGCCTACCGGACGAGCCTGCAGGGCGACCGCCGCCAGCTCTTGGAGCACTACCGCTACGTGGACCTGGCGCGCAAGGTCGTGGGGGTGGGTAGCGTGGGCACCCGGGCGTGGGTGGTGCTGATGCTGGGACGCGACAACGAGGACCCGCTATTCCTGCAGTGCAAGGAGGCCCAGCCCGCGGTGCTGGAGCCGTTCCTGGGCAAGAGCGAGTTCGCCCACCACGGCCGCCGCGTGGTGGAGGGCCAGCGGCTGATGCAGGCATCCAGCGACATCATGCTGGGGTGGCTGCGCACCACGGGGATCGACGGGGAGACGCGCGACTTCTACGTGCGCCAGCTGTGGGACTGGAAGAGCTCAGCGGACGTCGGCGCGATGGCGCCCGCGGGGATGGCGATCTACGGGCAGATGTGCGGCTGGACGCTCGCCCGCGCGCACGCCCGCTCGGGGGACTGCATCGCGATCGCCAGCTACCTCGGCGGGGGAGACACATTCGACCGCGCGATCGAGCGCTTCGCGGAGACCTACGCGGACCAGAACGAACGCGACCACGCCGCCCTGCAGAGGGCGATCGCCAGCGGCCGGGTGGCGGCCGAGACCGGGATGTGACGCGCCTATTTCGCGCTCGTTCTGCGTCGAAGACCGAAACCCCCGGGGGCCCCTATCGGAGGGCGGTTCGGCCTTTCTTCGAGCTGGTCGGTCGTCGGCCCTAGGGGCCAAGCTCGTCGAATGCCTCGGCGACGGGGCGCAGGGCCTCGATGCCCGTTGCGGCGGCGACGACACGGACGAGAGCGGCGAGTCCTTCCTGAGCGTATGCCAGCGGCTGTTGCATGTGGACGACGACGATCGCTGCTGCCAGCTCCGGCGCGATCGACCCCTCCTGCTCAATGACGTCGAGAAGGCGGGGCGTGTAACAATCGGGGCAGTCCGACAATCGGCGCGCGAGGACACGGCAAGCCTCGGCATGCTTGGGTTCGCCGGCAGGAAGCGTTCGGGCCAAGACCAGGAGCGCGTCTCCTCGCAACCACCTCACCCGCTCGACGTTCTCAGCCGCCCACCGCCAGTCGCGAGCCGCCACGGCCTCGAGCACGGCGAGCGTGGACTGATCGTCCAAGTCGCCTGCGCTGGCCGCCAGCGCGAGCGCACCCTCACGATCGGTCTCTGCGAGCCTGCCGGCCAGGATGGGGGTGTGCTCTGGAAATTCACGGCAGAGCCGCAACGCGGTCTGGAGATCATGGGTGGCGAGGAAATCCACGGCTACCCCGGTCAATATCTCTCGCGAGCGCACCTCGCCGCCACGCTCGATCGCGCTCATCTGCGCGCTCGGCAGCGCGAGGACGGGCGGAGCGTCGCGCAGAGCTTCGCGAACCTCTTTGCGACGGCTGGCCGAGTCCGGCCCCGATCCGAGCCGCGGGAGAGCCGCGAGCAACTCCTGAATCTCGATGTCAGGAGCGACGGCCGACAGGGCGCCCGCGAGCGCCGCACGTACATCAAGGCTCAGATCTGCCGAGAAGACGAGCTCCAGCGCAAGCTGAGGCGAGGCGCGCCCGATCGACTGCACGATCTCTCGCCGTGCTTCGGTCAGGGCGATTTGGTCGCCCTGCTCCCCCTGGATAAGATCGCAAACCTTCCAGGCAGACCGGGGATCGACGGGCGTCATGCGCCGCACGAGCGGCAGCCAGCGATGCTCCATGCGGTGAACTCCGCGAAATAGCTCCGCACGGAGCCGATCCGCGAGCTCGAGCCCCCGTTGGAGGTCGAACAGCGCAACCGCGCCCCCCAGGATACCGGCGAAGCGATCGCAATACTCAACTTCGACATGCTGCTCGATCATCGCCGACGCGAAGCGCTCGAGTGCCTCGAGGGCGATCGTCGACGCCGTTGGCATGCTCCGAATTCGCTCGAGTGGGGCGACAGCCGCAAGGCTCATATCCGTGCTGAAGGCCACGTGGCGCCCGCGGCGAGCAGCGATCTCATCGCTGCGCACATGGAGCTCGTCCCAGCGGCGCGCCATTTCCTGCGCCATGCCCTCATCGATACCCGCCAGGAGCGCAAGCCACAGCCCCTGGGGAAGCTCGGGCGAGTCCTCGAACTCGGAGACGAGCTCGAGCGCACGCTCGGGCTCGCTGCTGGCGAGCACTCCCATGGCGCCCAGCCGCCCACGCTCACGAAGCGCCCGGACCTCGAGCGCGTCCTTGAACACGGCGAGCGCCGCGTCGGGTTGCGCCTCGGCGCCTTCCTCCGCAAGCCGCAGCTTCCGCTCTTGAGGGCCCACGGGGCCCTTGTCGATTCCCCACTGATCCTCTTCTCGCACGATCGATCCGCCGTCGAGCAGCGCGAGCGCTCGTCGCGGGTCGCGGGGCCATACTGCGCGGGCGACCGCGTAGCGGCAGCGATCGTCGGAGTGGGCGATGGCGAGGGCATCCCCGATGTGATCGTCGCTGGAAGCGAGCCCGGCACAGATGCGCTCCACGACCGGTCCGTGTCGGTGAACAGCCGGAATCAACTCGAGCGCGAGCTCAGGTGAGGTGCCCGCCAGCTCTGCGCTCACGTACCAGACGAGGTCGTCTCGACGTGACTCCTCCAACCCCGCCAACAGCGCGCGCAAGGTCTCCTCGTCGCCTTCGTGGGCGAAGGCTGTGGCCAGCTCGACGAGCGGCTGCCCGCTCTGCCAGTCTCCGGGGGGCAGCGCACCGAGATCGGCGAGCGTGCGTTCGAGCCCGCGGGCACGCAGCAGCAGCGACGGTACGCCGCGCACGGCCAGATAGGCCGCGTAGGCGCGCACCTCGAGGGCCATGAGCGCAGACAGGAGCACACGGGGCAGGACGGGCGAGGAGGCGTCGAGGTCTCCGAGCTCGGTGAGCGCGGCGATCGACACCGATGGCCCGAGACGCTCCAGAGCGGCGTTCAGCCACTTGGCCCGCAGCACGTCGCTCCAACTTTCAGGCGCTGCGAGGCACGCGTGCAGCGGCCCATAAAGAAGGCGATAGTCATCGACCTCGCGCCAGGTGGGCGTGCGCGGCTGGGAGCCCTGCCCGAACAGCGACTCGCCGATCAGCCGATGGCACAGCGCCGGCTCAGACCACCACTCTCCCGCCTCGTCGGGATCGGCGAGGAATTCCCCGAACGTGGCATGGAACAGGCGGTAGCTGCGACGTGAGAGTGGCGCGTCGTCATGCCGCGTAAAAGCGAGGACGTCCGCGAGCCGCTCCCTGGCAAGGCTGTCGGCCAGATCGAGCACGCAGCCGAGCTCGTGCTCGGTCATTGGCCGTCGTGCGACGCTGAGGACGCGGAGCAGCGTCAGCCTCGCGTCCCGCCCAACACCGTCGAGGTTCGTGAGGCGCCTTCTGTAGATCTCCGGAAGAGCCGACGGAAGCTCCTGCAAGGATTGCTCGCTCACCGGTGTCCCGCGAGCGGCGAGATCATCGAGGATCGCTCTCGCCACGAGGAAGTTGGACCCCGCCTTGCTCGCGACGCGGCCGGCGAGGTGCTCGACGGTCAGACCGGATGACATCGTGATCGGCAATTCGCCGTCGAGGAGCACCGCGTCGATGAACCGGCGGACATCCAGCTCGGCATCGCGATCGAGGTTGATCGTCTCGTTGCCGCCGATCTCGAATACACGCGAGAGGAGCGAGTCTGGACGGGAGGTGACGAGCAGGCGCACCTGCGGCGGCAGCAGCTCTGAGGTCGCGGCGGCGCGAACGAGCTCGATCATGGGGTTCTCACCTGAGGACAGACGAGCCTCGTCGACCCCATCGATGATCAGCAGCACGGGGCCAAGCTTGCCGTGACTGTGCAGGAGCGCGAGCGGGGTGGCGATCGCGTGCAGAAAGAACGCCGCAGGATCCTCTTCGCCGAGTGTCAGCGATTGGATCATTACGCCCCGACTCCCGCGGCCGCTCGCGAGGCCCACCACCTTGATCGCGCCACCAGACGAGTTGGCCAGCGCCTCCTGGTACCCATCGATCGACCTGAGGGTGGCAGCCAACCGCTCGACCGCCCGGCTGGGGACGCGCGACTCGGTGACCGCGACCGAGCACAGATGCCGTGCCACCACCCAGGGCTCTCGTGCTCCGCGCTGGTTCTCGAGGGTCACATCTGGGTCGTCGGGGCGTGTGCTCAGCTCATCCAGGCGAGCCTCATCGAGTCCGACCACCAGCGTGGTCTTGCCCGATCCACCCGCGCCGATAATCGACAGACAGCGGCCCCCACCCTCTAGCCACCGCGCGATTCGTGCAAGTGCGCTCCGTCGCTCGATCTCCAAGGGCGAGCTCGCCTGTGTCTCGGGCATCCTCACGGCGGAGGTCTCGCCGCAGGGCCGAACGCGTCCTACACCTAGGGGCGCCCGAGGTGCTTGATCTTCACCCCGGTCACTTCGCCGCCTGCCTCGACCTCGCCTGCAACGGCGGTGCCCTTCACATCGCCTTCTGTGACCGACTCGATGCCCACACCGAGTAGCTTGCCGTGGACGAGGTCGGCCTGCACGCGACCTTCGACTCGGGCTCCTGTCGCTTGGCGGTCGCTCTCCCATGCAAACGTGATGGTCCGCCCATAAACGTCCTCCAGGACGGCGCGAGCCGCATCGAGCAGGGGCTCGACCTTGCCAGGGTCAGCCTCTGCGGTGTAGAGGGAGAGCTCGCCGACGATTCGCTTCAGGACCTCCTCGTAGGCCGCGACGCGATCGAGGTTCGGTACCGCATCGCGCAGCTCGCCTCGCAGGACGGGCGAGGTGATGGCTGCGGGTTGCGCGTCCGCACCCTTCTCCCGCCGCCTACCGAGGAAGCCGAGCAGCTTCTGTGTCTGGTCGAAGACGAGTTTCACGGCTTCGGTGAGAGCCGCACCCGTCAAGATTGTGATCGGATCACACATACTGTTCCTGCGCGCAAAAGAATTGCGGATGATCGAGCGCTTGTCAAGAGGTGGGGAGCCGTGACTCATGCCGAGCTCGTGGGTCTCCTTCGGATGGTCGAACCAAACGGACTTCAACCTACCATTCCGCGTCACCGCCCAGCCGGCCACGCGCGGCGGCCCGGCCGCCGGGGTCACCGCCGGGACCGCGCAGGATGTGGGCGAAGAGGACCGCGATCAGCCCGCCCGCGAGGGGGCCGACGATGTAGACCCAGTAGTTGCTGAAGTCCCCCAGCACGAGGTCGGGCCCGAAGGAGCGCGCAGGGTTCATCGAGGCCGCGCTGATCGGGCTCGCCCAGAGGCCGGCGAGCACGATGTAGCCGCCGACGCCGACCGCCGCGAGCGTGCCCACGTTCTGCGCCCTGGAGGCGGTCCCAAGGATCGTGCTCACGAGCCCGGCGGTGAGCACGAGCTCGATCAACATCGCCTGCCAGGGGTGGATGCCGGGGCCGGGCTCGGTGGCGCCGAGCATCCCGACCTTCCCAAAGACCGCGTCGAGGAACAGGCAGGCCAACGTGGCGCCGACCAGCTGCATGACGATGTAACCGGGCACACGCCAACCCGGGAAGTCGCGGCGCAGCCAGAACATGATGCTGACGGCGGGGTTGAGGTGGGCGCCGCCGACGGCGCCCATGAAGAGGATCACCGCCATCACGGTGAGCCCGGGAGCGGTCACGGCCGCCCCGCGGGGAACTTCGCCGTGGCTGACCGCGTTGACGACCCCGCCGCCGGCGCCGGCGAGCACCAGCAGGAACGTGCCGAGCAGCTCGGAGAACAGCCGCCGCCACTCGTGGCTGGGGTCGTCGAAGTCGTACGCGGTGGGACTCTCGAGCGCCAGCAGCGCCCGTCTGGCGTGCGCCATCTGCTCGGGTGTGCGGGCACCCTCACCGATGCGCTCCGCGCCGGGGAGGTGCGCTGCGCCCGCTGCGGGCTCCTCGGTGCTCAACCCTCCCCCACTCCCCTCACGGCGCGTCCTCCCTCGCGGGTGGGTCCCCTTTCGTTCAACTCTCCCCCACTCCCGCCGCGGGCACCTTCCCGACTCCCCCCGCGGCGATCTCCCCCTCGATCTGGCGGCGCAGGGCGAGCACGCCGAGGATGACGAGCACGAGCTCGATCAGCAGCGGGATCGCCTGCCCGG
This sequence comes from Solirubrobacteraceae bacterium, assembly GCA_035566955.1. GTDB lineage: Bacteria > Actinomycetota > Thermoleophilia > Solirubrobacterales > Solirubrobacteraceae > Palsa-744. Next base: position 9,958 of record DATMPY010000068.1, read on the forward strand.
GGGTGCGGGTGGGGCCGAGCGAGGCGATCACCAGCACGAGCGCCGCGGCGCCCCCGGCGAACCACGCGGGGTGGCGCTCCAGGGGATCGGCCACGAGCTCCCTGAGCTTCACGGCCCAGCGCATCGGGCCGGCGAGCCAGCCGGCGAAGATCACGATCACCCCGGTGATCAGCAGCCACAGCGCGCGGCTGCGCCAGCCGGCGGTGGCGATCGCGAGCACTTCGCGCATGGCGGGGCGCACGCCTTCGTTCTGGACGACGCTGTTGACCACGTAGGACTCGACCCAACGGCGCAGAACCAGCGCGAACAGGGCCCCCACGATGATCCCGACGCCGATCTCGATCAGGATCCGCCGGCGCTCACCGGCGGCCAGGGCGAGCGCCCCGAGGTACATGAGCACCACGAGCAGGGGCAGGATGAAGCTGAGGTCGCGCAGCCCCTTCACGCCGTCCTGGGCGGCGCGCAGCTGGTTGGAGCGCATCAGCACCACGGTGCGGTGGTTGGCGGGCAGTTTCTTCCCGATTTCCGAGCCCACCCCCAGGCGCGAGCCGATCCGGTCGAGCAGCGCTTCGAGGTTGATGCTGACCACGCCCCCCTGAGTGGAGAGGGTGTGCCCGCCGCCGTTCAGCAGTTCGATCACGCGCGCGTGGGTGAGCTTGTTGGCGCGCCCCCATAGTTCCTCCACCTGGGGCAGGGCGAGCGCCCGTTCGACCGCTTTGGGCACCAGCTGGGCGGCGGCCGTGGAGATGGCAGGCGCCAGCGGGGCGAGTTCTTTGGGCAGCTTTTCGGTGGCCAGGTTCTGGAGGTTGACCGCGCTCAGCACGCGTTCGGAGATCTCGCTGGCCACCACTTCGCGGACCTTTTCGTTCTGCAGCAGCGCCACGCTCGTCTGGGTCCACCCGTTGGTGTCGATGATCTGCGCGCGGATCCAAGTGGAGAGGATCGAGAACACGAGCAGCACGCTGGCCACCACCACCAGCACCCGGGGGCCGATCAGGCCCCGGCGGCGGCCGGGCGGGGCCGGGGCGGCGGACGGAGGACCGCCCGGGGGGGCCGAGCCGGAAGGAGACGGGCCAGCGGGCGGAGAACCACCCGGCGGGGACGCGCCGGATGGGGATGGACCGCCCGAGGACGAACCGGCGGGGTGTCCCCCCGCCGCGGGGTCCTGGGCGCTCACGCCCGCCCCTCCAGCCGCTCCAGCGCGACCGCCCCAGCGGCGGCGGTGCCGGTGATCACGAACCCCGCGAGCACCAGCCAGCTGAGCACCGCGAAGGCCACCCCGATCGCGCCGAACTTGCGCGCGGAGGAGCTCACCGAGTGGGGCAGGTACACCAGCGAGAAGCCGCTGAACGCGGTCATCCCCAGCCCGGTCAGCGCCGCCCCCGGCACGAGGCGCCGCCACGGCATCCGCCGCGCGAGCAGCACGTAGGGGGTGAGCAGCCATGCCACCCCGCCCAGCGCCAGCGAGCCCGCCACGCGCCACCAGCCGCCGTCGAGCCCCGCCACCAGTGGACGCACGCTCAGGTACACGGGAACCAGCGCGATCCACAGCAGATGCCACGGCGTCCCCCGCATCCCCAGGGAGGGCAGCCCGTAGGAGAGCTCGTACAGCCGCTGCAGGCCGCGGGCGAGGGAGAGCGAGGAGAACACCACGAGCAGCACCCCGATCACGGTGATGCTGTGCTGCACCGCGTTGGGCGGGGCCACCGCCGCGCGCACGCTCTGCGCGGCGGACCCGCTCAGGTTCAGCTGGTGGATGATGTGCTCGGAGAAGTCGCGCGCGTCCGCCAGCGGCACGAGCGCGGCGTACACGATCATCAGCGGGAACAGCGCGCTGAACGCCAGCGCCCCTAGGGCGACCCCGCGATCCACCGCCTGGATCGCCACCAGGCGCGCGAGCCACGCGGCGATCGGCCCCGCGGGGGCCAGCAGCAGCCGCATCGGTCCTTGCAGGATCGCGGGAACCCTCGCGCTCGTCACGCCAGCAGTCTCTCCCGCCCCAAGGTGAGCCGGCCTCGCCCGCCAAGGGTGGCCTGCCCGTGGACCAACGCGAAACGCGCCGACGCGGGGCACGGAAGCCCCGCGCCCCCGCGCGCGGCACGCCCAACGGACCCGCGCGGACGATCCCAAATGAACCCCCCTGAACGGGACGCGTGTGGATGCCTACCCTGTAGCGATGGCTCGTGTTGGACTGCTCACCGGCGGCGGGGACTGCCCTGGCCTGAACGCGGTGATCCGCGCGGTCGTGCGCAGCGGGCTGGCCCAGGGGGAGCACAGCTTCGTGGGGTTCCGCCACGGCTGGGCGGGAGTGCTCGCCGACGATGCGATCGAGCTGACGCTGCACAGCACCGTGGGGATCCTGCCGCGAGGGGGCACGATCCTCGGCACCTCCCGCACCAACCCTTTCGCGGAGGGCCAGGGGGGCCTCGAAGCCGTGCGCGAGGCGCTCGAGGTCCGCGGGGTGGACGCGTTGATCCCAATCGGCGGCGAGGACACGCTCGGCGTGGCGCTGCGCCTGCACCGCGAGGGCATCCCGATCGTGGGGGTCCCCAAGACGATCGACAACGACCTCGGGGGCACCGATGTCACGTTCGGCTTCCAGACCGCCGTGCAGATCGTCACCGACGCGATCGACCGCCTCCACACCACCGCCGAGTCCCACAACCGCGTGATGGTCGTCGAGGTGATGGGCCGCCACGCCGGATGGATCGCCACCCACGCGGGAATCGCCGGAGGCGCTGACGCGATCCTCGTGCCCGAGCGCCCCTTCGACATCGAGCAGGTCTGCGCCCACATCCGCCGCCGCCACGAGCGCGGCCGGAACTTCTCGATCGTGGTCGTAGCCGAGGGCGCCACCCCCCGCGAGGGCACCCTCCAGACCGTGCGCGGCACCGCCACCGACGCCTTCGGCCATGCCCGCCTCGGCGGAATCGGGGTCACCCTCGAGCGCGAGATCGAGCAGCGCACCGGCTTCGAGACCCGCGTAACCATCCTCGGCCACGTCCAGCGCGGCGGCACCCCCGTGGCCTTCGACCGCGTCCTCGCCACCCGCTTCGGCGTGGCCGCCATGCGCGCCGTCGCCGCCGGGCGCTACGGAACGATGGTCGCCCTCCAGGGGACCGCCATCGTGGAGGTCAGCCTCGCCCACGCCCTGCGCGAGCCCAAGCTGCTCGATCCCGAGCTGTACGAGACCGCGGAGCTTTTTTTTGGGTGAGGCGACCCCCCGGCTGTCCTTCGAGCGGGCCGAGCGCCGGGCTGTCCTTCGGGGTGAGCGCCGCGAGGGGCGGGCCTCGGTCGCGACGCCCGCGTTGGAGAGTGGGGTACGCCTCAGCCTGGCCTTCCCGAGCCACACCAGAATTATTTAGCTGGGCTTTAGTTTCGCCGGACCCCCATTAAGCCCCGCAATGACGTCCAAAACGTCCCGATCACAAGTATTTTGCAGACTTTCCCGCATGTGAACGCCCAATGCCGCCTATTCTACTTTGTCACACCTCTTGACAGTTGGCAGGTAAATGTGGACACTCAATGACAGAGTGGCTCAGCCGCCACCACCCACATAGCTCTCGACGCTAACGGTGACCCAGTCGATTGCCCCCCTACCCCCCCAAGGGGCCCCGCTCACGGGGCGAGGTCATCAGACCCAACCGTAGGGAGAACTGGGACACACATAAGTACATGCTTCTCCGGCAGGTCCGCCCAGGCAACATCTGAGCAGGCCCCCCACGCCCCCGGGCCACTCACCGCGGCAATGCCGCAAGCGGAACCCCAGGAGGCGAACCCTCTGCGTGCCGGAGCAGGGGAGCAGAGGCAAATCGGCCCCGGAGCACCGCTTTTCGTTATCGCAAGGCGCCCCAGGGCCTAGCACAACATAAAGGAGCATATCAAGAATGCAGTCATTTAAAAAAATGAAGGTGATGCTGGCCGCTGCTGTGGCGCTGGTGGCGTTTGGTGCGGTTGCGGCTACGGTTGCACTGGCGGAAGGAGGACCGTACTGGATTGTTAAATGTCACGCAGTCCTAGGAGCAAACCTAGCGGAAAGCCGATGGGAAGACGGCGCTTGTACAAAACTCAAAGTTGCAGGCGGCAATGACAGACGACTGTATGGAGGTGAAAATAAGAACATCGCAAAAATCGCAGCCGTCTCCGCCGTTCAGAAATTGAAATCCCCCGCTGTCACTATTGAATGTGAAACGATTGGCCTCAAACCGGGAACTGCAAACAAAATCAACGGCGGTAACCCTGGCACAGACGAAGCCACGCTCGTGTTCACCAAATGCCACGTGGCGGGAAAACCCGGATGCGCGGCTACCAGCATAAACCCGCTGAAAGCCGCGAATATCGGTGAAATCGTTGTCGCGGTGAAAACCCTTCTAGGCTACGCTAAAGGCAAAACAGAAGGAGTTCCGATCTACGATCAGTTCTTTCCCGACCCAGGACCTAAACTATTTGTGCAGCTTGAATTTACTGGCTCGACCTGTGGCGCTCTGAATAACACTACCATCGAAGTCACAGCCACAGGCTCAGAATACACGGGATACGAATCCTTTGAAAAAAGCAAAACCAAATGTGGGGCGATCGCTGAAGTTGGCAAGATTAACGCAAAAAATGAATTTGAATCTGCCGTATCAGGGGAATTAACAAAACTCGGCGGCCTTCGCCTCCCGGAAAAAGCCATAACTGAAGAGGAAGTGTGGAACCCTAAAACCAAAAAATTTGAAGTAATCAAATGCGGACTCAATGCCGCAGGCAATGCCACTCAGACGGGTGAATCCAGTATCGAACTCGAAGGTGCAGAAGAATTCGGAGTCGAAGTCTAAACCTCACTGCACCTTACATTACGGTGGGGCTGCGCATTGGTCGCAGCCCCACCCCAACCTAATCGCGAATATGAGACGGTAAATGACGAAGACCAAAGTAGTTCGAAATCTGAAGCCAACTTTCAACATACCACGCGCAGTGTGTATCATCATGGGGTTAACATTGATAGTGACACTTGCTGTACCCGTCACGGGCGAGGCAGTCGGCGATGCGGACACCACTCTGTGCAATCCGGCTACCGAAGCCTCTACGGGATTTCGCCCTTTTCTGCCGGACTGCCGAGCGTACGAGCTTGTGACCCCCCTATATAAAGCGGGAGGTGAAGTGGCCCTCGGCAGCCCGGCCGCAATCGCGTCGGGCGGTGGGCACGTCATCGTGGGTGTAGGTGGCGCCTTTGCCGGCGCCGGCAATTACTGGTGGCAGGGAAACCGCAATCCGAACTTCACCGCGTACGAATTCACACATGGCGCAGCGGGGTGGATGCCTACGGTGCTCACGCCGCCGGCAACCGAATTCCCGCATAGCGCTCTCATGGCCACCTCGGAAGGTGGTCTCGGAACGACGCTCTGGGGCGCCACGGCGAACACCTTGACGCTCAATGAAGACATCTATGTACGCAATGGCGACGGCAACTTTGCGTTTGTCGGACCGGGCACAGGACCGGAAATCCGTGATGAAAGCCTGGCGAGCTCGGGAGCAGAGCTGAATTTTGTAGGGGGGTCGAGTGATCTGGCTCATTCGGTATTTCGGGTTGTTGCGTTTGGCCCGACCGAACGTACAGGACATCGGGGGCGCGGCAATCTCTGGCCCGGTGATACCACGAATCCTGAATCGCCGTCTCTCTATGAATATTTTTATCAAGGGCAGCCTATGGCCGAACCGCTTCTGGTAGGTGTCACCAATGAAGGGAAGCTCAGCCATGACTCCGAAGCGTCGATGACCAGCAGGTGTGGGGTGGAATTGGGGTCGGGAAATGGTGGCTCAGCCTACAACGCGGTCTCCAAAGACGGTGAGGTCGTCTTTTTCACGGCACTTGCCTGTAGCGATGGGGCCGGTGAACCGGCGGTCAACGAACTATACGCCCGCGTCGGGCAGGCAAAGACCATCAGGGTTTCCGAGCCTGACGTGGCCGACTGCGGCGCATGCAACACCGCGAGCGGCCTCCAGAACGCCCTCTTCGAGGGCGCCTCCCAGGGTGGTGAAAATGTCTTCTTTCTCACCGAACAGGAACTTATGGGCAAGACGGGCCCCAATCTCTATCAGTATGACTTCGATGGCCCAGAACACGAAAAGGTCTCGCTCGTGTCAGGGTGCTCGGCGGAACCGGCCAAATGCTCGAGCGAAGCGGACGTGCAGGGCGTCGTGCGCATCTCCGAGGACGGGTCGCACGTCTACTTCGTGGCCAAAGGTGTCCTGACGTCCGCCAACAACGAAGGTGTTGCGCCCACGAGTGGGGCCTACAACCTTTACGTGTTTGAGCCCGACCCCACTCATCTCGGCGCCGATCGCATCGCATTCGTGGGGACGCTTCTCACGCTCGAAGAAGAAGGGACCCTGCAGCTCGAAGAAAAAGAAGAAGAAGGCCTAGTTAGGTCTGCGGCGGAAAAGGCCGCCACAGCGGAGTTCGAAAAGGCCCTCGGTGAAGGGCTGGGCTTCGGGGAAGCGCTCGAACTGGCGTTCACAGTGGAACGCAGCACGACAAAAGAGCTGACTGGAGCTCTCGGTCCAGGCGGAACGCTCGCCGCCGACCGGAGTATATGGCAGCGGTCAGACCAACGACCTACCCAGGCGACACCGGACGGACAGCACCTTGTCTTTCTAAGCTCGGCGCACCTCACCGCCGGCGACGAAAGCAAGGGACCACAGCTGTTCGAGTATGACGCCGCAGACGAACGGCTCACTCGGATATCCACGGGCTTCGAGCACGGCGGCAATGTGAGCACGTTCCGCGAAGCGCCACAGATCCCAGTCCAATCGTTCGGTATCGGCCTGCCGACGGCGGAGCAGTCCGGCATGGCTATCTCGGATGATGGAGGCCGGATCTTCTTCACGAGCGCAGCGAGGCTCGCTCCCCAGGTCGAAGATCGCGGCTCGCCAAACGTGTACGAGTACCGTGAAGGAACCGTCTATCTCGTCTCGGACGGTCGTGACAACTCGGTGGCGGCACACGGCCCCACCGTGCAACTGTTCGGGGCCGACGCGTCAGGGCAGAACGTCTTTTTCCTGACGGCGGACGCACTGGTTCCGCAGGGCGTAGAAGCGCAGGTCGCGCTGTATGACGCGCGCGAAGAGGGCGGCTTTCCGGCTCCTGTGCTCCTACCTGGCTGCGTCGGTGAAACGTGTCGCGGCGCGACAGGCGCCACGCCCCAACTCCAGCTGCCCGCGACCAACGATCAGGCTGGTGGAGGCAACCTTCCTCCTCCCGGTGCGTCCAAGCCAACAGCCAAGCCCACGTCGAAGTCCTTGACGAAAGCCAAGAAGCTCGCCCAGGCAAGGAAGGCCTGTCGATCAAAGCGCAGCAGGAAGAAGCGCGACCTCTGTGAGGCGACTGCACGCAAACGCTACGGCGCCCCCACAAAGGGCACCGTGAGCGCACACCGAATCACGCACGGGCACCACAAGGCGAGGGGGTGGTTGAGATGACCCTGCTAACAGCTGGCTATCAGCGCCATATGAGTCAGTACAGTCGCCGTCTTCCTGGTGGCGCTCGCAGCCTTTCCGTCGCCGCAATCCTCTTGCCAGCGATTTGCGTTCTCGCCGTCTCTGCGCCCAGCGCAGCGGCGGCCTTGCCGGGCGCCGGCTGGTCGATCAGCTCGCTGACGGAACCGACGAACTTCAACGCATCCGATACCCAGGATGAAGTTGAAAAGCTCGTGATCACGGCGACCGCCGGCACGTACGAGCTGGATGTGGCTCACTTCGGGCCAGGATTCGCTACACAGCCCCTCCCCTGGGATGCCAGCGCCTTGGAAGTGCAGCAGGCGCTCGAAGCAGTGCCCCAGATCGAAACGGCTGGCATGACCATATCGGGCGGCCCGCCGCATCCAGGCGCCCCGCCGCCCTACACCTACGAAGTCTCGTGGACCGGGCCATCCCCCAATGGACGACTGAACATCACGGCGAACGAACTGAAAGACGGCGCCAACCCGGGGACCTTCGAACAGGAACAGGCGCAGGTCGGCATCACTCGTGACCAGTACACCGTGACCGCGCTCAACCTCGGCAGCAAAGCGACCAATGAAGAAATCACGATCGTGGACAACCTCCCCGCGCAGGTCGTGCCCGTCGAAGCGCGGATCATCGAACCTGGATCGGAAGAATCAGGCAAATGCGTCCTGGGGACCCAGGTGATATGCACGTACAGCGAACCAGTGCATCCGGAAGGACAGTTGCTGGTCACGATCAAGGTCGCCGTCAAGGCGGGCGCGCCGGAACACGGGGTAAGGAACGAAGCAACGGTATCGGGAGGCGGCCATGCAGCTTCCACGGTGGAGGCCAACGACATCAACGCCGGCGCAGCGTCGTTTGGCGTCTCCCAGTTCGGCTTCGAAGCGAGCGGGGTCCATGGTGCCGCTGACGAACAGGCGGGAGACCACCCGTATGGAGTCACCACGACGCTCGACCTCAACACGGTGCTCGGCAGTGGTGAATATCGGTACTACGTGGCGCAGGACGTGAAGGTCGCCGCCGTCACGTTGCCGCTCGGCTTCTACGGCGACCCGCTGGCGCTCGCTCGCTGCCCAGAGGTCGATTTGACGGACAACGAAGGCGCCGTTGGGAGTAAGCACTTCCGCACGAAATGCCCCGCTGGGAGCCAGGTTGGCACGGTCCGTCTCGTGTGGAGTGGAGGGGAACGTCCGACTGTGTCATACCCTCTCTACAACCTGATGCCCGAGCCTGGCTACCCGGCCGAGCTGGGCTTCAACGCCGGCCTTGCGCAGCCGATTTTCCTCTACGCAAGCCTCATGCCCAGCGCCAAAGGCTACCGTCTCCGAATAGCGACGCCTGACGCACTGCGTACAGGCAACGATGTCGAAGGGATATCGATCACGACCTTTGGCGACCCGGGCGAACACGACGGCACCGGTGGCTCCGCCGCCTTCCTCACGAACCCGACGGCGTGCTCGGGCACTCCGCTGAGCGTAACCACCGAAGTAACCTCCTGGGAAGGCAGCTCCGCGAGCGCTGAAGCGACCGCGTATCCCGACATGACGGGCTGCAACCTGCTGCAGGGCGCCGCGGCGTTCGATCCGAGCATCATGGTCGAACCGGAAACCACGCAGGCCGACACGCCATCGGGGTATGAAATCGACCTGAAGTTGCCCCAGGCCCCGAACGTGTTCGGCGCACTGGGGACTCCCGAGCTCAAGAACGCCACGGTCATGATGCCCCCCGGCGTGTCGGTCTCGCCTTCGGCCGCGAGCGGACCGAACGCGCTGGCAGGCTGCACCTCGGCGCAGATCGACCTGCTCGGCACGGAACTGGGAGAAGGCCACCCCGGCGGGAACAACAGCCCCTACGACGACGGGATGACCCACGCCTCCCCCGGCCACTGCCCCGAAAACTCGCGGCTTGGCACGGTGAAGATCGAAACGCCGCTGCTCCCCACCCCGCTCGAAGGCCATGTCTTCCTCGCTCAGCCCCAGTGCGGTGGTGCAGGCCAGCCGGAATGCACCGAAGTGGCCGGCGAAGAAGGCAAGGTCTTTGGGCTCTATCTCGAAGCCGCCGGGTCGGGAGTGATCGTGAAGCTCGCCGGCTCGGTCGAAGCGGGCGGCAACGGGGTGCACAGCCGCGACACCGGCCTGGCGCTGGGTCAGCTGCGGGCGAAATTCGAGAACAACCCGCAGCTGCCCTTCGAAGAGCTGAAGCTGACGTTCGACGGCGGGCAGCGCGCGCCGCTCGCCAACCCGCAGGGCTGCGGCACGGTGAGCGCGACGAGCGAACTGGAACCGTGGAGCGCCCCCGCGTCGGGGCCGAACGCAACGCCGTCCTCGTCGTTCGCGGTGACCGGCTGCGCGAGCCCGGCGCCGTTCAAACCCCGCTTCCAGGTGGGCGCCGTCACGCCGATCGGCGGCGGTTACAGCCCGTTCACCCTGCGGCTCACCCGCCAGGACGGCGAACAGGATCTCGGGGGCGTAGCGGTCACCACTCCCGCGGGCCTCGACGCGATGCTCTCGAAGGTGACACTCTGCGGCGAACCGCACGCGCGGCTCGGGACCTGCCCGGACGCGTCGCGGATCGGCACCGCCACCGTCGCCTCGGGCGCCGGCTCAGAGCCCTACTGGCTGTCGGGCCCCGTGTACCTGACCGGCCCCTACCGGGGCGCCCCCTTCGGCCTCTCGATCGCGGTGCCCGCGCAGGCCGGGCCGTTCAACCTCGGCGAGGTGGTCGTGCGCTCCTCGATCGCGGTGAACCCGAACACCGCGCAGCTGACCGTCACCAGCGACCCGCTGCCGCAGAGCGTCGACGGCGTTCCGTTCCGCCTCAAAACGATCGACGTGACGATCGACAGGGAAGGGTTCATGTTCAACCCCACCAACTGCAACTCCCAGTCGATCACCGCCACGATCGCCGCCACCCAGGGCGCGAGCGCGGCGGTGTCCAGTCCGTTCGCCGTCACCGGCTGCGCCACGCTGCCCTTCAAACCGTCCCTCGGTGCCTCCACCCAGGGCAAGACCAGCAGGATCGACGGGGCCAGCCTGGTCGTCAAGGTCACCCAGAAACCCGGCGAAGCAAACATCCACCGAGTCAAGCTGCAGTTCCCCAAGGCGCTCCCCGCGCGCCTGAAGACGCTTCAGAAAGCGTGCACCGCAGCGCAGTTCAACGCCAACCCCGCGGGGTGCCCCGCGGGCTCGGCGATCGGCACCGCCACGGCCGTCACGCCCGTCCTGAACGTCCCCCTGCGCGGCCCCGCCTACCTGGTCTCCCACGGCGGGGCCGGGTTCCCCGACGTGGTGTTCGTACTCCAGGGGCAGGGCGTGACGATCGACCTCACCGGCGCCACCGACATCAAGCAGGGAATCACCTACTCCACCTTCGAAACCGTCCCCGACGCGCCGATCGACTCGTTCGAAAGCCGCCTGCCCGCGGGTCCAAACTCGGTGTTCGGGACCAACCTCCCCGCGAAGGCGAAAGGCAGGCTCTGCGGACGCGCCCTCACCATCCCCACCACGATCGAAGGGCAGAACGGGGCCGTGGTCAAGCAGAGGACCAAGATCTCCGTCACCGGCTGCGCCAAGCACAAGCAGAAGAAAAACGCGACGAAAAGCAAACAGAGGCGATAGCGCACAGGCGCAGCCCGTCGACGCCTCCCCGGCAAGCCGAGACGCCTCGCCCGCAGCCCGTCAATGCCTCTCCCCGATGGGGCCCCACCGGCCAAGACTGGCCTGCCCCCGGTTGAAAGTCCCCGTCAGGTCACAGGCGAAGCTGCCCCCTGGATGTGAGAACCTAGGGAACCCGTGCGTGCGATGGTCTTCGAGCAGGTCGGGCAGCCCCTGAGGGCGGTGGAGCGCCCCGTCCCCGAGCCCGCCCCCGGGCAGCTGCTGCTGAAGGTGCATGCCTGCGGGGTGTGCCGCACCGACCTGCAC
>DATMPY010000069.1:0-57137 GCA_035566955.1 Solirubrobacteraceae bacterium
GTGCGCACGATCGCTTCGTCGCGGGGGCTCTCGCACATGCGGGTGACGAACGAGCGATCGATCTTGAGCTCCCCCACGGGCAGCTTGGCGAGGTAGGCGATCGAGGCGTGGCCGCTGCCGAAATCGTCGATCGACACCCCCACCCCGAGGGCGCGCAGGGCCTCGAGCACCCCGGTGGCCGTGGTGGGGTCCGCCATCGCGGCACTCTCGGTGACCTCCAGCGTGAGCGTCGCCGCGGGGACCCCGTGGCGGGCAAGCAGCGACTCGATCTGCCCGGGCAGCTCGGGGTCGTGGAGGTTGCACACCGAGAGATTGACCGACATCCCCAGCTCCAGGCCCTGCCCCCGCCAGCACGCGGACTGGCGCAGGGCGAGGTCGATCACGTGCAGCGTCACCGGCCCCACCAGCGCGGTACGCTCGATCAGGGAGATGAACTGCAGCGGGGGGATCATCCCGCGCTGGGGGTGGCGCCAGCGCAGCAGCGCCTCCACGCCCGTGACCCGCCCGCTGCGCAGCGCGATCTGGGGCTGGAAGTAGAGCGTGAACTCCCCCTGTTCCATCGCCGGGCGGACCTCCCCGAGCAGCGCCAGGCGCTCGGCTCCCAGGTGGTCCTGCTCGGGCGAGTACACCTCCACCCGCCCGCGCCGCGAGCGCACGCGATCGAGCGCCATGTCCGCGCGCTGCAGCAGCGTGTCGGCGTCCGGCGCGTGGTCGGGGAACAGCGCGATCCCGATGCTCGCGTCCACGTTGAGAGCCACCCCGTCCACGCTCACGGGCGTCTCGAGCGCCGAGTGGGCCACCGCGGCGACGGCCAGGGCGTCCTGCACGCTCGCCACCCGGGGGTGCAGGATCGCGTACTCGTCGCTGCCTGGGCGGGCCAGCAGGATGTCAGAGTCGAGCTTCGCGCGCAGGCGCTCGGCGACCTCGCACAGCACCGCGTCCCCCGCCTGGTGGCCGAGGGTGTCGTTGACCTGCTTGAAGGCGTCGAGGTCGACCAGCAGAACCGCCACCCCAGCTCCCCGTGGACGCTCCTCGCGCAGCGCGCCGGCGAGGCGCTCGCGGAAGAGGGTGCGGTTGGGGAGCCCTGTGAGCTGGTCGTAGCGGGCGAGGCGGTCGTTCTCCCGGGCCTGGCGGCGCAGCCGCTTGGAGGCGGAGGCGACGATCCGGTAGAGAATCGCCCACAGTAGGGCGAGGCCGAGGAACACCAACAGCGCGATCGTCTGCTCATCCCCGCCGATCGCGGCCGCGATCGGCCTGTAGCTGAGGTAGATCTCGAATGCCCCCGCCGGTCGGCCGACGGCGGCGAAGCGGAGCGGGACGTAGACCTCCACCAGCTGTCCGAGCCCGACCTCGCTGGCGGTCTCGGTGTGCAGGGCGGGCGTGACCACCTCGGCCGGATGGGGCGCTCCGGCGAGGGCGTCGCGCAGATCGTCGCTCTCCCCGGGGCTGCGCCCGATCAGGGCGTGGTCGTCGGAGTAGACGATCCGCCCCGCCGCGCTCCAGATCTTGATGCGGGCGAGGTCGCCGCTCACGGAGCGCGCGCGCAGCTGCTCGTCCAGCGCGCGGATGCCTCGCGCGTTGAGCCCATCGCGCAGGTCGCGGGGGGTGACCCGCGGCTGGATTCCCAGCAATGCCACCAGCCGCGCGGACTGGGCCGCGTCGGCGAGGCTGCGCTCCACCATCTGCTCCTGCAGGACCCGCGCCAGGACGAACCCGAGCGCAACGATCGGGATCAGGCTCAACAGCGCGACCTGGCCGGTCAGGCTGAGACGCGCGCGCCCTCGTGGCATGCACCTTTACTCGGCAGATTCGCCCCTTCGCTGAAGTCCCGCCGCGGGCGGCCCGGCTGTTTGTCAATCCGCGCGGTCAACTGCGTACTACGCATCCCCATTCCCATCGAGCCTCCCGGCTCCAGAATCGCCTTCACTCTCGTCGCCGTCCCCGTCTCCCTCCCCCTCGTACAGCGACTCCCGGGCGAGCTCCCTGCCCTTGGCGCTCCATAGCTTGATATCGAGCAGATAGTGGCGGTAGTCGTCGGGGGCGATCAGGGTGAAGCGGTCCTCGATCAGCTCGCACTGGTCCACCGCGAGCTCGGCGAGCTCGGCGGTGACGATGCTGCCACCGGACACCAGCGGGCGGCCCCACACGAGGGTCATCGCGGCGACGTCCCCCGCGTAGCCGCGCCAGCGGCCGATCACCTCGTCGCAGAGGTCGAGGCTCCACTGGGGGTTGGCCTCGGCGGTCTGGTCGGTGTAGTCCACGTGCGCGGAGAACTCGCTCGGCTCGCCCCCCTCCTCGCTGCCCGCCAGGTAGCGCACGTAGCCGAACAGCTCATAGCCTCCCGAGGTGCGCGCGGTGGCGGGCACGTACGTACGCCCGTGCCAGGTACGATCGGGATACCAACGGATCTCCCCCGGCTCCCCCAGGTCGTCGTGCGCGCCCTGAAGCTCCAGGTACGCCGCGAGCAGCTCCCGCTCCAAGCGTTCGGCCCAGCGGCCGTAGGGCAACCCCTCTTGGGGGGGCTCCGCGGCGAACCGCGCAACGAAGCGCTCGACTGGCGGCACAGCCAGCAGACTACTGGCTACGCCTCGCGCAGGGTTGCGGCCGCGTCCTCGGGGGCGACGATGTTGAGGTTGACCCCCGTGGAAAGCTCGAGGCCCGCGAGATGGGTGAGGCGGGGGAGCACGTCGATCCGCCAGCAGAAACGCTCCACCCCGCGCGGGGCGGTACGCACCCACAGGTTGAGCGGGGGGCTGGAGCCGAAGTGGCGGGCGAGGCGGCGCAGGCCGTCGTGCAGCAGGGCCGCCCCCGTGGGGCCCGCGTCCTCGAAGCGCGCCCGGGGGCGGCGGGGGACGAGCATCAGTTGGTAGGGAACCCGCGAGCCGTAGGGGGTGATCAGGACGGCCTCCTCGTCGATCGCCACCACCCGCTCGGAGCGGCGCACCTCCTCGGCGAGCAGGTCCCCGAGCAGATCCTGGCCCATCGTGCGGGTGGCATACGCCCCCGCCCGCTCGCGCTCGCGGGCCACGTCGGCGGGCACGAAGTCCAGGGCGTACAGCTGGGCGTGGGTGTGGGGCAGCGAGGCCCCCGCCTCGCGGCGCTCGTTGACGATCAGCTGCACGTACGCGTTGTCCGCGTGCGCGCGCATCCGCTCGCGCCACACCTCGACGGCGGCGATCACCTGCTCGACGGGCAGTTCCGCGAGCGAGAGCACCGGCTGGGGCCCGTTGACGATCACCTCGTGCGCTCCCGTGGCAGGCAGCGCCGTGAAGAGGTCCGGGCGAGAATCGGATTCCCGCCTACCCCTCTGCTGCCCGGCGGGGTCGGGATGATCGGGGTTTGAATGGACTGGGACGGCCGGCGGGGTGGGTAGGGACCCAAAACTTGATGGGTCGCGTGGTGAGGCGGTGGGAGTGAGGGCGGGGAAGAGGTTGGGTACCACCCGTACGCTCCAGCCGGGGGAGTCTGGAGGCCCGCCTCGGGGTCGCAGCGCGTAGAGCTCCGGAGGGGTGCGGTTCTCGTGGCCATCCGCGAACGGGTCGCCCGCGGGGTCGATCGGTGCGGGTGCGGGGCAGACGGGCTCGCCCCCAGGCCGCCGGGAGCGCTCCCCGGCGACGATCACCTTGTGCCCACTGAGGGGGTCCACGCGCAGTTCGGGCAAGGCTCACCATCCTCCCAATCGCTGGGGCGGCAGGTGGGACCCACGAGGCGCGTCGGCGGAACTCGGGGCACAGAGGTGCGATGCTTGTGCGCTCACGTACCCAGGGCGTAGCGCTCGACGTCGCGTTCGAGCTTGGCGGCACTGGGGTAGGCCCCCTGGCGGGGGTACTCGCCGCCGCGGCGGTTGTAGAAGACGGTGACGGGCACGTTGGTGGAGTCGGTGATTTCCACTCCGAGCTGGCCGCTGGGGTCGTAGTAGCTGGGGTAGCTCACGGGGAAGGAGCGTAGAAACCTGAGCGCTTCCGAGCGGGAGGTGTCGCCGGAGTCGAGGCCGATGAACGCCACCCGCCGTCCGAAGTTCGCGGCAGCGCGCTGGAGGGCCCCGAACTCGGCCTTGCAGGGGCCACACCACGAGGCCCACTTGTTCACCACCACCGGCCACCCCCGCAGCGCCGCCAGTCGCGCTCGCAGCGCTCCCCGGCCGCCGCCCAGCAGCTCGCTCGCCTGGGCGTGCAGCGCCGCCAGCGGGGCGGGGGAGCCGGCGAGCAGGGTCTGCGTTTGCGCGGGCGTTAGCTGCGTTTCGGCACTCGCCCCGGAGTCCGAGCGTCCCGCCAGCTGGACGAGGCCGACAGCGAGCAGCGCCGCGAGTACGAGCCCGCAGGTGAGGACGATCAGGCGCTTGGGAGCCATCGGGGCTCTAAGGGTGTCAGATGGGATTGCGGTGGGTGGGGCTTCAAACCTGCCGCGGCGTGCTATATCCTAAGCTCAACGTCGGGGCCGGTTGCTCCGATGTACCCGGGGGTCGGCCGGCACGTCGCTGGCGCTCCGAGCCACGCCGAGCTCCTTTCTGCGGCGGCTCCATCTCGAAGTCCACAAGAGCCTCTATGGCTGAGTCCACACCAGTGGCCCTCGCGGCCGCGCCCATCCCAAGCTCCGCCGATATCGCGCGTGCGGAGAAGTTCGTGCACGAGCGCTTCCTCCACGAGGGAGAGCAGGACACGGTGGCGCTCGCCCGGGTGGGCGGGTCCGCAACCCCGCGCCGCCGGGCGCTGGATGCGGCTCTGGGGGAGCTTGCGGATAACGCCAAATACCCCTCCACGGGGTGGCGACGGGAGTTCTCGTTGCTGCTCGGCCTCGAACGGGTGCTCTCCGAGGAGGAGCCGCGGCTGAGCGACGGAACGGTGCTCTCCGCCCACCAGGTGGATGCGCTGTCGGGCACCCTGACCGCGCTGCTGGCGGAGGCGGAACGGAGCGCGGGCAACGGCAACGGCCGCGCCCCCGTGATGATGGCCTCGCCCGAGCTGCTCGCCGCCGCGGAGATCCTCGGCACCGACGGACCTTCCGGCGCGGAGAACGGAACCCCCGCCCCCAACGGGATGGCCGAGCGGGATGCGGGGGCGGAGCAGAGCGAGCACGAGGTGCAGGACGAGGAAGAGGAGGAGTTGGGAGATCTCGAGGACGAGCTCGAGCCGCTCCCGGAGGAGGCCCAGGAGGAGGAGGCGGGGGAGGGGGACGAGGAGCCGCGGGACTGGGTCGACGAGGACGAGGATGAGGCGCTCCCCGACCAGCCAGAGGACCCCAACGCGGCCAAGCGCTTCTGGTTCGAGCACGCCACGGGGGCGGGCAAGACGGTGGCAGCGCTGGGCTTCGTGGAGGCCTCGCAAACGGGGGGCATCCTGATCCTCACCCACCGGCGCAACCTGGTGGATCAGTTCCTTGGGGAGCTGCGGATGCGCGGCTACTCCAGAAGGATCAGCCGCCCGCTGTACGTGGGGGAGGACTCCACCAAGGGCCCGGTGTCGGTGGAGACCTACCAGTGGTTCGTGCGCAACGCGGGGCGGATCTCGAGCGCGTACACGATCGTGATCTGCGACGAGGCCCACACCGCGCTGGGGGAGAAGACCAGCGGGGCGATCCGCGAGTGGACGAGCCCGATCTTCATCGGCATGACCGCCACTGGGGCGCTGATCGCGCGCCACGTCACCGACCTGTTCCCCACCCAGACCTCGCGCTTCGACCTCGCCCAGGCGGCGCGCCGGGGGGTGATCGCGCCGCTGCGCTGCGTGCGCATCTCGCCGGGCGTGGGGGTGCGCACGATCGCCAAGGTCCCCCTGCGCCGCGGGGAAGTGGACACGGAGTTCGACCAGGAGGAGCTCGCCCAGCTGCTCGACCAGCAGCCGTTCAACCTGGCGATGGCCAACCTCTACAAGACCCGCTTCAACGGGGTGCCCGGGGTGGTGTACGCGGCGGGGGTGCGCCACGCGTACAACCTCGCGGAGGCGTTCCGCGCGGAAGGCATCAAGGCGCAGGGGGTCTCCGGGGAGACCCCCAAGCGCGAGCTGGCGAGCGTGCTGGCCCGTTACGAGCGGGGGGAGATCGACGTGCTGATCAACGCCCAGCTGCTCGCCGAGGGCTGGAACAGCCCGCGGGCCACCGTCTGCGTGCACCTCGCGCCGACGGCCTCCAAGCGCATCTACCAGCAGCGCGTGGGCCGCGTCACGCGCCGGCACCCCGGCAAGGAGGCGGGGCTGGTCGTGGACTTCGTGCACCCCGCCACCAAGCACGACGACCCCGTGGTGACGCTGCACTCGCTGCTCGACCGCGACGTCTACCGCGGGGGCGCGATCGTGGTCGGGCCGGTGCGCCGCGGGCGGGGCCGCAGAATGCGGGTGGAGCGGCGGGTGCTGCCGGTGTGCGCGGAGGAGGAGCGGCGGTTCGCGGTCTTCGAGCGGGAGCTGTGGCGGATCGCGGTGGAGAACCTCGACTACGGCGAGCAGCACGTGTGGGCGGCGCTGGCGGGCGCGCGGGTGACGGCCACGGGTTGGCGCCGGGCCAGAGCGATGCTGCACTTCGACCGCACGGGTGAGCTCAAGAGCCGCTTCCTGATCACGGCGGTGCAGCGCAACACCAACCCCCAGCTGAGACTGCGCGCGCTGGCGGACATCGCGGCGGGCCGCGACGCGGACGCATTCGACACCGCGATCGACGTGATCGGCTCCTGGACCCGCGACGAGCGCCGGGAGGCGGCGAAGATCATGCTGCGGGCGCTCGTGGAGAGACGCATCGGCCGCCGCGACCAGGCCAGCGCCTGGATCTGGCGCCTGGCGGAGTACACGCGGGATCTGCACGAGGAGTACGCCGTGCAGCGCTGGCCCGAGACCAAGCGCCTGCTGGGCCTGCTGGTGAACTCCTCCGGGGGCGCCCACGCCCGCAACGCGCGGCGCCTGATCCACGCCTCGCGCAAGCAGGACCGCCGCCTCGCCGCCGCGCTGCTGGCGGCCGCCCTCGCCCACACCCCCGAGGCCGAAGAGGCGCTGCGCGGCGCGCGCACGCGCATGGCGAGAAAGCCCCCCGCGCTCGCCCGCGAGCTGCTGCGCAACTTCCCCAAGCGCCGCTCGCGCAACAACAAGCGCAAGCGCAGCAAAGCCCCCCACCGTGGGGCAAACCCGATGTCCGCGCCGCCCAAGCCCAAGCCGATCGCCCAGGGCGACGGAGAGGCCATGACGGCAGAGGCGAAGACAGCTGTCGAAGCGAAGGCGACCGCGAGGTCGGGGGCAGCTGAGGGAGCGAAGGCGACCGTGCAGCCAGGGGCAGCTGACGGAGCGAGGGTGACCGTCGAGCCGCGGGCGGCTATCGCAGCCAAGGCGTCGGAGATCGAGGCGTCAAAGGCGAAGGCGGCCGTCGCGGAGAGCCCGACCGATGAGGCGCCCAGTAGGGCGAAACGTTCATCTTCGCGTGGCGGCGGGCGGGCCGCCAAAGCCGGAGCGACGGCCAAGAGGTCTCTGGAGTCGGCCGCGGCGGAGGTGAAGGCGGCCAGCGAAGCGGGGGCGGACAGGGGGGAGACGGCCCCCGAGGCGAAGGTGGCGGGCGAGCAGGGGAGTGCTGGCAAGACGAGAGGATCGCGCAGCGGCACGCGGGCCATCAAGGCGAAAACGGTCAAACCAAAAGCGACCAAAGCGAAAACGGCCAAAGCAAATACGGTCAAGGCCAAATCGACCGAGGCCAAATCGCCCGAGGGCTAGTCGAGGGCGAGGTGGACCTCGCCGGCGTCGAGCGCGGCGTGCCCGCCGCCGGGAAGCGTCACGACCAGTCGCCCGTCGCCGTCGATCCCCTGGGCTCGCCCGCGACCCCCCAACCAGGAGACCGCGCGCCCGCGCAGGGTATCCCGCTCGCGCCAGGCATCGAGAGTCTGCGCGGGCGTGTCGCCGAGGCGGCGCTCCAGTGCGGCGAGTAGCTCGGCGAGTAGCGGCTCGATCGCCCCGGGCTCCCGCCCAAGGGTGGCCGCGGTGTCGCGCAGCTCGGGGGGTAGGTCCCCGATGCGGATCGCCACGTTGACCCCGATCCCGAGCACGGCCCACCCCTCCTGGGGGCGCCCCTCGATCAGGATGCCGGCGAGCTTGGCCAGGGCGGGAGCGCCGCCAACTGGTGCGTCGTGATCGGGCTCCCGTTCGATCACGATGTCGTTGGGCCACTTGATGCGCGCGTCGGGACCGGTCACATCGCACACCGCGACGGCCGCGGCGAGGGGCAGCAGCGCGGGGGACCGATCGGAGATCGGCCAGCGCAGCAGCAGCGACATCAGCAGTGCGCTGCCCGCCGGCGCGCTCCAGTGTCGACCCTGGCGTCCACGCCCAGCGGTCTGCTCGGCGGCGGTCACGAGCGTTCCATGGGGCGCCCCGGCGAGCGCGAGCGCGCGCGCGCGCTCGTTGGTGGAGTCGGTGCGGCGCAGGTGCAAGCGGGGATGGCCGAGGGGGGCGCTCACCTGGGTGTCTCTTTTGTGGAGTGGCCCCCGGCCGCAGGTGGCGTTTGTGCGGCAAGTAGCCGGTTTGTGGCCGTGCGGGACACGGCCTGCTCAATCGGCATGTGAGGCGGCATCGGCGAGCAGCGCCTGTACCACCCCTTCCACGTCGTGACTCTGCGCCTCCACGTGGGGTGCAAGGCCGTGCTCGCGCAGGATGGCGCTGGTGACAGGGCCGATCGAGACGATCCGCGTGGCGGGCGAGAGCCCGGCGCTCCCGCCTGCGGCCTGGAGGAAGAAGCGCACGGTGGAGGATGAGGTGAAGGTGATGTAGTCGGCCGCGCGCGCTGCGGCCATGGCGCGCTCGGAGAGCGGCTCGGCGATCGTCTCGTACAGCGCCAGCACGTCCACGTCGGCGCCCCTGGCGCGCAGCGCGTCGGGAAGCACATCGCGGGCCTCGCGGGCGCGGGCCACCAGTGCGCGCTGGATGGGGAGCTCCGCGAGCGCGTCCACCAGGGACTCCGCCACGAAGCGCTCGGGGACGATGTCCGCGGCGATCCCGTAGTCGGCCAGCGCGTGGGTGGTGCCGGGGCCGATCGCCGCCACCCGTGCGCCCGCCAGCGCGCGGGCGTCACGCCCGCCGGACGCGAGGCGCTCGAACAGGCAGGCGACGGCGTTGGGGCTTACGAGGCAGATGAGGTCGTAAGGGGAGGGGTCGAGCGGCGGTCCGTCCAGCGGCTGGATGCGGATCACGGGCGCCTGCACGACGGTGGCCCCGAGGTCCCGCAGCTGGCGTGCCAAGCTGCTCGCCTGGGCGCGTGCGCGGGTGACGGCGATGGTGCGTCCGCTGAGGGGCCGCGGCGGCTGCCAGGCGAGCTGTTCGGCGAGCTCGGCGACGGGCCCGACCACGGTGATCGAGGGGGGGCGGACCCCCGCGGCCTGGGCGCGCTCGGCGATCGTGGCGAGCGTCCCGGTCACGGCCCGCTGCTCGGGCAGCGTTCCCCGTTCGACCACCGCCGCGGGCTCTGAGGGCGCCCGCCCGGCGTCGATCAGCGAGGCGGCGATGTGGGGCAGCTGGCGCACGCCCATGTAGAAGACGAGCGTCCCCGGGAACGCCGCCAGGGCGGGCCAGTCCAAATCGGTCTCGCCATCGTCGGGGTCGGGGCCGTCCCCCCGGGTGTGCCCCGTGACGAGCGCCACCGCGGTGGATAGCCCACGGTGGGTGACGGGGATGCCCGCGTAGGCCGGCGCGGCCACCCCGGCGGTCACTCCGGGCACGATCTCGAAGGGGATGCTGGCAGCGCGCAGCGCGAGCGCCTCCTCGCCGCCGCGACCGAACACGAACGGGTCGCCGCCCTTGAGCCGCACGACGGTCCGGTCCCCCCGCGCGCGCTCGATGAGCAGCGCCTCGATCTGCTCCTGTTGGTCGAAACGGGGACCGATCAGGGAGACACTCGCTCCGCTCGCATCCCCGAATCGGCCAGCGCCGAAGGCGCGTGTCTCCCGGCTTCGGTCAGACTCCCCGCCGCCCTCCTTGCCCACGAACAGCAGCTCCGCGTCCGCGCGCGCGCCCTCCAGCGCCTGCAGGGGGATCAGTCGGTCGTAGAGGATCGTGTCGGCCTGGGCGATCAGCTCCAGCGCCCGCGCGGTCAGCAGTCCCGGGTCCCCCGGCCCGGCGCCGACCAGATATACGCGCCCGCTCACCTACCCACCGGCCAATGCTCCGTGTCGAGCTCGGGCATGGGGAAGTGCTTCGGGTTGCCGGTAGCCAATCGCGCACCAATTCCCACGGCGGCGGCGGCGATCAGGCAGTCCGCTTGGCCGAGTGTGATTCCTTTGTGTGCGTAGTCTCGGCGCCAACGTCCCGCGCGCTCACCCTCCGCTCGGCCGAGCGGAGCTAGATGGAGTCCTTTGAGGAAGCGCACAACCAGGGTCTCCTCGTCCTCGCCTGCGCCGCGTAGTACCTCCTCGACATTGACGGCACAAATCCAAGGCACCTGCGTACTGCTCCGTAGATCGCGGACGCGCTCAGCCGCGGGGCGGCCACGCAGTGCGTCGATCAAGACGGTCGTGTCGAGCAGCAGTTGCAATCGCTAGCCGACACGAGCGGGGTCGCCGTGGCGCTGCGCCTCCACCCAGCCGGCAGGGTCGGCATCCCACTCGTGCTCGCGCTCCGCAAGCGCGCCGAGACCGGCTTCGATGTCCTCCCAACGGCGCTCGTCATCGAGTGCTCGACGCAGAGTCTCGGCGATGAAGGTGCTGCGGCGCCGCCTTCCGACGCGGTGATCGAGCTCCTCAACGAGATCGTCCTCTAAGCTTATGTGCAAACGCATGGCCACACGCTAGCACACACAATTCTTAGATGTTTGGGTTCGATCGCGTGGGGAAGTCGTGCTTGTGGGGGTTGGCGCAAGCACGATGTCGCGGCCGTCGATGAGAACCACCATCTACGTGGCCTCGCCGACCCCGACCTGTTCGACTACGCCCAGCAGCACGGGCGGGCGATCGTCACCTACAACCGCGAAGACTTCCTTGCCCTCGACCGCGAGTATCAAAGCCACGGACGTGCGCACCACGGCATCGTAATCCTCCACCCACGGCGCTTTCCCCAAGGGGCAGCAACCATCGGGCCCCTGATCGCTGCGCTCGCCGCCTTCGCCAAGTCAGGGCCGCCATATCCCAGTTTCGTCCACTGGCTGCAGTAGCAGAACGCGGGCCACCCGATAGACGTCGGCGCCGCAACGCCGCGCTCACCCCCCGCCCGGTGGCATCCGCAGACAGCGGTGGTGGCCGTGGATCGTCCGATCTCGTGGATGCGCTCGACCGCCCTGATATGACGTTACGTCGTTGTACCGACGATGTATCGATCCCGGTGCTCACGGGTGGCGATGGCTGATCTGCCCCATCGACGCGATCCCACGCTCGACCGGGAGATCCCTAGTAAGCAAGCGGCTGTTCTGGCATCCGCGTGTATTCGATGGCACTGGTGTCGGCCGCCGGCGTGGCGGGGGTGCACGCATCGGGCTTGACATTTACGCCGAGGTGGGCTATCTTGCGTAGCGGTCCGGTGGTCCCGTAGATGGGATATCGGTAGACATAGGGTCTGGTTGTGGTCCATCCTTGTGGTTGACCTTTCAGCGCGTATCGAGGGTTTCTTTGGGAGAGGGCCGGGTCGAAACGGTGAGGGAGTTTGTTTAGCGTGGTTTCTGCAGAGAGATACATGCCGGGAATATGCGCCGCCGAGGCGGGGCCCGTTGCTAGATGCGTCAGCTTGACGCTGTCGCATCTCTCTCTCTCTCTCTCTCTCTTGCGCTAGCGGGCTAACCGCTAGCGCTCGCCGTTCGGCGCCTCGGCGCCACCTCCAGCCCCCGCGCGTTGGGGTGGGGAGGCCCTCCGACCAGGGCCAGTTCGCAGAGCTCCGCGTGCGCCTGGAGCCGCTCGGGCTCGACCCAGGCGTCGGCGACCGGAGCGGGGCCGCGTGATGGCACACGCTGCCGTGTCTCGTCCAGTGCGCCGCAGGCGGCCGACCGTGCGCTCCGGATCCCCGAGCGGGCGTTCGGCGTCTGGGCGGATTCCTTCGCGCAGCGGTCTCCCCGCGGCGCAGATCGCCGAGATCCAGCGCTCGCGGCTGCTCACGGCGGCCGTGAGCGTGATGGACGAGTGCGGTTACGCGGACGTGACGGTCGGCCACATCGCCACGTCCGCAGGGGTGTCGCGGCGCATGTTCTACGAGCTGTTCGCCGACCGCGAAGAGTGCCTGCTCGCGGCGTTGGAGAGCATCGTCGAGACGCTCCGCCGCGAGCTGGCTGGCGCGGATTTGGACGGGCGTCCGTGGCGTGAGCGCGTGCGGACGGGCCTGTGGAGGATCCTGTGCTTCTTCGACCGCGAGCCGCTGGTGGCGCGGGTCTGCGTCGTGCAGGCCGCGCAGGGCGGCCCGCGGGTGCTCGCGCGCCGCGAGGAGATCCTCGCCGGGCTGGCCGCCGAGCTCGACCGGGGCCGCGGCGGGAGCCCGCGGGTGGGCGAGTGCTCGCCGCTGACGGCGGAAGGTCTCGTCGGTGCGGTGCTCGCGATCGTCCACGCGCGGCTCAAGCGCGGCAGGCGGGAGCCACTCGCCGGCCTGCTGGGGGAGTTGATGGGCATGATCGCCCTGCCCTACCTGGGAGCGGCGGTGGCCCGGCGCGAGGGTGCGCTTCCCGCGCCCGCACCGGTGCGCTCGGCATCCAGGCCGCCTCGGGGCGCCGGCGTGCGGGCTCGCCGGGAGGACCCGCTGGCGGGCGTGCCGATGCGCCTCACGTATCGCACCGTGCGGGTGCTCGAAGCGATCGCCGAGCAGCCCGGCGCGAGCAACCGCCTCGTCGGCGAGCGCGCGGGGATCTCAGACCAGGGCCAGGTATCGAAGCTGCTGGCGCGCCTGGGGGGCCTGGGGCTGCTGGCCAACACGGGCGAGGGCCACGTCCGGGGCGAGCCCAACCGCTGGCGCCTGACCGACAGAGGCATGCAGGTGACACAGACGATCCGCGCTCACGCGCACAACAACAGGGAGGTCGCGTCGTGACGCGCAAGAGAGCTCATACCGGGGCGCGGATCTGCGTCCTCGCCCTATCCATGCTGGCCGGTCTCGTGCTGCTCTGCGGCGCCACCGCGCAGGCAAAGACGGTGCACGTCCCGGGCGGGTCGTTCGGCAGCGAAGGCTCAGGACCAGGCCAGCTCAACGAACCCCTCGGGGTTGCCGTCAACGACTCGACCGAACCGCTGGCACAGCCCGCCGCGGGCGACGTGTACGTGGTCGACAAGGGCAACAACCGCGTCGAGCGGTTCAGCGCCACCGGTGAATACCTCGGCCAGTTCGACGGCAGCGGCACGTTCGAAGTCGAAGGGAAAGTGGAAACGGGAACGGCCGCGCCGACGGGGGCGTTCTCCGAACCGGCCAGGATTGCGGTCGATAACTCGGGCAGTCTCCTCGATCCCTCCGATGGGGACGTGTATGTGGTGGACAATGGCCACGGTGTGATCGACAAGTTCACCGAAACCGGGGAATACGTGGGTCAGCTGACCGGGAGATGCGAAAGAGAAAAGGAATCGCCACCATGCACCTCCAGCAAATTCATCGCGTTCGCCCCGGGGCAAGAAGGTATCGTGGGCGCCGCAATTGACCCGACGGGCATGTTGTGGGTGGATGAATCTAACGGGAGCATCGAGAATTTCAATGACGCATTGGTAAACGAATACATCTCCACGCGTGAAACGGTATTTGGCTCCGGTATCAGCAATCTCGAGGCGGACGCCGAAGGCAACCTCTACCTCAGCCGTGGACACGCAGGAAACATCAAGGTCAACGATTCGGGGGAGACCCTCGTCAATCCGTTCGGTGTCATAGAAAATACGTCTGATATCGCGGTAGATCCCACGCATGGGGAAGTTTATACCGATTACGGCACGGCGATTGGAGCGTTTACTTTGGGTGGGTTGGAAATCGAGCAGTTCGGTTCCGGCGATCTCGCGTTGGGGCAGTTCCCTCCGAGCACCGCGAGCAGAGCTGTCGCGGTGGACGCGAGTGACGGCACGGTTTATGCGAGCGATTTCGCCGCGAGCGATGTCGTGGTCTTTGATGCGGTGGCGCTGCCGAGCGTGAGCCTGGGGGCGCTGAGCGAACAGACACCGCGGAGTGTGACGCTGAACGGCACGGTCAGCCCGGAAGGGTCGCCTGTGACATCGTGCGTGTTTGAATACGTCGCCGCGAGCGAATACGAACCTTCCGCTTCGAATCCGTATGTCAAGGGCGCGAAGGTCCCCTGCTCACCCGCGGCCGGGGAACTGGGGTCTGGCTCAAGCCCCGTGCCTGTCAGCGCGCGCCTGCCGGGCCTGGTGCCGGAGGCGAGATATCACTACCGGCTGGTCGCTGAAAACGGGGCTCACATAAGCAGCCCAACCCTGGATCGGGAATTCACAACCGGTCCTGTGTTGGGAGGAGAGTTCGTCACAAACGTGGCGTCCAGCAGCGCGACGCTGGGAGTTGGTATCGATCCCAACGGGGACGATGCGCACTACTATTTGCGGTACGGCACGAGCGTCTCGTATGGTGCTTACGCGCCCGTGGAACCGCCGGGGTTGGACCTCGGCTCGGGTACGGAAACACGGCCTGTCAGCCTGCACCTGCAGGGACTGCAGTCGGGTACGGTCTATCACTATCGCTTCGTGACCATGCAGAACGGGGAAGAATTCGCCGAACCCGATCGTACGTTCACGACGCAGGGCGCTACGAGCGGTCCGGCGCTCGCGGATGCTCGGGCATGGGAACTCGTGTCCCCGGGGGATAACAAAGGCGCGTTGATCGAACCGTTCGTTGAAAATGGAGATCAGATACAGGCCGCAAGCGACGGG
Organism: Solirubrobacteraceae bacterium; assembly: GCA_035566955.1. GTDB lineage: Bacteria > Actinomycetota > Thermoleophilia > Solirubrobacterales > Solirubrobacteraceae > Palsa-744. Next base: position 14,780 of record DATMPY010000069.1, read on the forward strand.
CACGGCGTCACGTATCTGGTGGCCGGGTCGCTCGGGGAAGAACCGCGGGGCAGGATCAACTGGTCGCAGGTCCTGTCGGTGCGTGCCGGTACCGGTTGGCGCTCAGAGGATCTGACCGTCCGTGCGCAGATTCCCGGCAACAAAGAATTGCCGGGGACTACAGTTCCACGCCCGGAATATCGAGTGTTCTCTCCGGCTCTCTCCGCGGCCGTGGTAGTACCGGTGCTCAAGAGTACGCCCCCGCTCTCCGCGGAAGCTCCTGAAAGGACGATCTATCTGCGGGACAATCTGCACGGGGGTTTCACGCCGCTCGTCCGGACGGGTAACGTGGTAAACCCGGAAGAGCTGAACTGGGGGGCCAAATCTGAAGAACAGTTGTATTTCGTGACCGCTACGCCGGATCTCGGCCATGTGTTGCTCGCGTCGCCGTTTGCGTTCACACCGGAAGCGGTGTACGAAGGCGAAGAATACCTAAAGCATAGTCAGTGGAATTTATATGAGTGGAGCGCGGGACAGTTGGCGCTCGTGAATGTCCTCCCTGAAGCCGAAGGCGGCGAACCTACGCGCGGTCCGCAACCGAGCGTGAGATTGGCCGACGGGAGCGTGGTCGAAAGCGTCCCGGTGGCGGTGAATCCGAGTGCGATCTCGAGCGATGGTCGGCGGGTGGCGTGGGACTTGGGTGTGCCTGGTGAAGGTGGTAGTTATGAGGGTTTGTTTGTTCGTGACATGGTCGACGAGGATACCGTCAAGGTAAGCGGTCCCAACGGGGTGTTTCAGTGGATGAGCAGCGACGGGTCGAGGGTCTTCTTCCTGGAAGGCGGCGACCTGCACGAGTGCGAAATCATCGAAGTGGCCAGCAAGATCTCGTGCGTTTACAGCGATCTGACCACAGATCACGCTGCTGGTGAAAGTAGCGGTGGGGTACAGGAGCTCGTCTCTGACGTGAGCCAAGACGGTTCGTACGTGTATTTCGTCGCGCAGGGCGTCTTGGCGAACGCCACCGGCGCGGTCAGCGGCGAAGACAATCTTTACCTGCTGCACGACAGAGGAGGAGCGTGGTCGACCACCTATATCGCGACACTGTCGCCCGAAGACGAGAATGACTGGTTCAGCTCCTATGAGTCCGGCCTACCAGACATCTCCCGTGTAAGCTCGCGTGTCTCGCCGGACGGCCGTTACTTGGCGTTTATGTCCGATAGGCCGCTGACGGGTTATGACAACACCGACGCGGTCAGCGGCCACGCCGACGAGGAGGTGTATCTCTATGACGCCGAAGCCGGTCGCTTGGCGTGCGCGTCGTGTGATCCGACGGGCGCGCGTCCGCTCGGCGTACTGGATCCGAGGAATGACGGGTTGCTGGTCGACCGCAACCGAGCGTGGACCGGCTTCTTCGGGGTTGCCGATCCGTGGCTGGCTGGGAGCATCCCCGGCTGGGACGTAGCCGATGCGAGTGGTTCGAGCTACCAGCCGCGCTATCTCTCTGACAGCGGCCGGTTGTTCTTCGATAGTCCCGATGGGCTTGTGCCGCGGGCGACGAACGGTGTCGAGGACGTGTACGAGTATGAGCCCGCGGGCGTCGGCGACTGCACCGAAGGGGTCTCGTCGGGCGCGACGGTGTACGCCGCTTCCGCGGGTGGCTGTGTGGGGTTGATGTCCGCGGGGACCTCGGGTCAGGAATCGGCGTTCTTCGACGCGAGCGAAAGCGGGGACGACGTGTTCTTCGTCAGCGAGGCCAAACTCGTGGGGGCGGACAAGGGAAACAGCTACGCGGTGTATGACGCGCACGTCTGCGGCAGCGAAGGCGTGGCGTGCGCGAGTGAACCGGAACGCCCACCGCCGTGCTCCTCGGGCGACTCGTGCAAGGCCGCGCCGTCGCCGCAACCGGAAATCTTCGGTTCGGCACCGAGTGCGACGTTCGCAGGGACCGGGAACGTGGTCGAAGCCGCGGCGCCGAAGGCTGTGGCCAAGGCGAAGGCCAAGCCGCGGACCCGCGCGCAGAAGCTGGCCAAGGCGCTGAAGGTGTGTAAGCGGGATAAATCTAAAACGAAGCGAGCGGCCTGCGCGAGGAAAGCTCGTCGTGCCTACGGGAGGAGCAGGTGATGAGGTCTCTATTTCCTTGCAGGGCGACGCTGGCTTTCGCTGTGGTTCTTGGGGCGTTGGCATTTGGCGGTGCCGTTGGTGTGGAGCCGGCATTGGCCAGGGAGCCGTGGTGGCATGTGAATACGGTTTCGGCGCCGGCGGCGTCGGCTGGTGGGGAAGGCAAGCTGGTCGTGGAAGTGAGCAATCTGGGTGACGCGATGGTGAACGCGACGACGCACAGCGTGACGGTCGTGGATACGCTGCCGGCGGGTGTGACCGCTACGAGCGTGCATGGGGAAGGTAGTGGTGGCGGTGTCGGCGAGTTGATCGGTCATGAAGATGGTACACCGATGCCGTGTGCGGTTGATGCACAGACGGTGAGGTGTACGTTTAATAGTGTGCTGTTGGCGTATGAACGTTTGATGATCGCGATCGACGTGAGCGTCGAACCGGGCGCGGGTGGCAGTGTGAATGAAGTCGGCGTGTCGGGTGGTGGCACGTCGCCTGTGCTCTCGCGGCGTGCGCTGGCATTGGAATCTGTGCAGGCGTATGGTGTGGAAAACTACGAATTGACTCCTGAAGACGAGGGCGGTGCGCCGGACACGCAGGCCGGGTCGCACCCGTTTCAGTTGACTACGACCTTCACGTTGAACACTAGAGCGGCATTGGTGAAGCATAGTGCGTTTTCAGGCCATCTTGAAGAGATTGTGCCTGAAGTGCAGCCTGTGGGTTTGGTTAAGGATTTGCGTTTTGATACGCCGGCTGGCTTGGTTGGAAATCCCACGCCGTTGCCGAAGTGCAGCCTGTACCTGTTTCTGCACAATTCGCGTGAATGCCCGGACGATACGATCGTGGGTGTCTCCACGCCGATCGTCTCGAATCCCAGTATCACGGCGAATGTGCCGCTTGCGGGGACGGTGCCCTTGTACAGTCTCGAACCGGCCGTGGGGGAGCCCGCGCGATTTGGCTTTTTGGAGCCCTTGGGGCCGACCATTCTCGATATCTCGGTGAGTGGTAGTGGCAGCGGGTATCACGTGGTGGTGACGGTGCCGGACATCCTTGACGACGATCCGGTGATCGGTTCGCAGGTGACGTTCTGGGGTGTGCCCGTCGATCCGCGGCACGACACTACGCGTGGGGCTTGCCTGGCCTACGCCTCGACTCCCGAAGAGGTATTGGAAAGGGGCGAATTGTCGTGTCCTGTGCAGGAAAAGCCGCAGCCTTTGTTGACGTTGCCGACGTCGTGCACGGGCCCGTTGCAGGGGAGTTTGCAGAGCGACTCGTGGGAAAATATCGGTGTCTACAGTCCGCCGAAGGAATACTCCTCCCAGAGTCCGACCGGTGAAGCGTATGGGCAGGATGGCTGTAACCGGCTGAGCTTTGAACCGGCGATCGGAGTCGCGCCGGATGGGCAGCAGGCGAGCACCCCGACGGGGCTGTCGGTCGATGAGCACATCCCGCAGACCGCGGGCTTGAACCCGTCGGGGCTCGCGCAGTCCACGGTGAAGGATACGACGGTCGCATTGCCCGCTGGTGTGGCGATCGACCCCTCCGGCGGGGACGGCCTGTCGGCGTGCGGCCAGGGCGAAGGGCCCGGGGAAATACGGCTGGGTAGCCCCGCAGAACAGGAATGCCGTGAATCCGCGAAGATCGGGACTGTAGAAGTACATACGCCGTTGTTGCCGAACCCGCTCGTCGGTGCCGCGTATCTGGCCCAGCAGGAAGCGAACCCATTCGGGAGTCTCGTCGCGATGTATATCGCGGTGTATGACCCGGTGTCCGGTGTGCGCATCAAGGTCGCGGGCGAAGTCAGGCCGGACCCCGTTACCGGCCAGCTCGTAGCGACCTTCGATGACACGCCGCAATTGCCGTTCGAAGATCTGATCCTGCACTTCTTCGGTGGCTCCCGCGCACCGCTGGGCACCCCCGCGCTGTGCGGAGGCTATACGACCACGGCGTCGATCACGCCGTGGTCCGGTGGCGAACCGGTGGGCTCTTCCTCGGAATTCAAGATCACGAGCGGCCCCAACGGCACTCCGTGCCCGAACCCCCCGGGCGATCAGTCGCCAAGCACGCTCCCGTTCGCGCCGACCCTGACGACCGGGAGCTTGAATATCCAGGCGGGCGCGTTCACGCCGTTCACGATGACGATGAGCCGCGAAGACGGTAACAAGGATCTGAAGGCGATACGGCTGAGCCTACCGCCCGGGCTCTCGGGCGCGCTCACGGGCGTCGCGCTGTGCCCCGAACCGCAGGCCGACCAAGGGACGTGCGGCCCCGAAAGCTTGATCGGAGAAACGACGGTAAGCGTCGGCTTGGGCGGCAACCCGTTCACGGTCAAGGGCGGCAAGGTGTACATCACCGGACCGTACGAGGGCGCACCGTTTGGCCTGTCGATCGTCAACCCCGCGAAGGCGGGCCCGTTCGACCTCGAGCACACGGCGGCGAAACACCCGGCGTGTGACTGCCTCGTCGTCCGCGCCAAGGTCGAAGTCAACCCGAGCACCGCGGCGCTGACGATCACGAGCAACAGCACCGAACCGTACGCGATCCCGGCGATACTCGAAGGGATTCCGCTGCAGATCAAGCACGTCAACGTGACGATCAACCGGCCCGGCTTCACGTTCAACCCGACGGACTGCAACCCGATGCAGATCACGGGCAGCCTCCAGAGCAGCGAAGGCGCGAGCTCCTCGCTGTCGGTCCCCTACCAGGTCACCGACTGCGCGGCCCTGAAGTTCGCCCCCAAATTCGCGGTCTCCACCAGCGCGAGGACCAGCAGAGCCGACGGTGCGAGCCTGACCGCGAAGCTGTCCTACCCCAACGTCGGCGGGCACTCGATCTTCGCCTCCGGCCAGGCGAACATCGCCCGTGTCAAGGTCGAACTCCCCAAGCAGCTCCCCTCACGGCTGACGACACTGCAGAAGGCGTGCACCATCGCGCAGTTCGAAGCGAACCCCGCCGGCTGCCCCACGGCTTCGTTCATCGGTCACGCCAAGGCGACCACACCGCTGCTGCCCGTCCCGCTGGAAGGCCCCGCGATCTTCGTTAGCCACGGCGGCGAAGCGTTCCCCAGCCTCGAGGTCGTCCTGCAGGGCTACGGCGTCACGATCGACCTCGTCGGCTCCACGTTCATCAGCAAAGCGGGGATCACCAGCAGCACGTTCAAGACCGTCCCCGACGCTCCCGTCGGCAGCTTCGAACTGACGCTCCCGGAGGGCCCGTTCTCGGCGCTGACGGCGGACGGCAACCTCTGCCAGTCCGCGAGCAAGCTGAAGATGCCAACCGAATTCGTCGCGCAGAGCGGTAAGGCGATCCATGAGTCCACGAAGATCGCTGTCGGTGGCTGCCCGAAGACCAAGCGGGCGCAGCAGCGTCGCAAAGCGCAGCACAAGACCGGGAAGGGCAAGCTCTCCGCCCGGGCGGCGGCTCAGGCGCGGCCGGCGACCGCCAGCTCCTCCGCCTGGCGCAGCAGCTCACCGGCGCCGGCGCTGAGCAGCCGCTCGGCCACGCGGCGCCCGAGCGCGTCGGGGTCGTAGAAGCCACCCAGCAGCTCGTCGCCAACCCATGCGGAGCCGTCGGGGAGGCCGACCCACGCGCGCAGGTGCAGGCAGCCGCAGCCGTAGTCGTAGGCGTGGGCGCCAAGGGGGGTGTTGCAGCTTGCGCCGAGGGTGTGTGCGAGCGCGCGCTCGGCCCGCAGGGAGGCGAAGGCGGCGGCGTCTGTGATCGCCTCCACGGCCTTCCGCGTGCGCTCGTCCGCGGCGCGGCCCTCGAGCGCGAGGATGCCCTGGCCGGGGGCGGGGACGAAGCGGGCGGGATCGAGCACGGCGGCGATCTCCTCCTCGCGGCCGAGACGATGAAGGCCGGCGCGGGCGAGCACGATCGCGTCGCAGCCGCCCTCGCGGAGCTTGCGCAGGCGGGTGTCCACGTTGCCGCGCATCGAGACCACCTCCAGGTCCTCGCGCGCGGCGCGCAGCTGGGCGGCGCGGCGCACGCTGCTCGTGCCCACCCGGGCCCCGGGCGGGAGCTGCTCCAGGCCGCCCGTCCCGCAGAGCACGTCCTCGGGTGCCGCCCGCTCGGGGGCGCCGAAAAGAGCCAGGCCGTCGGCCAGCTCGCCGGGGACGTCCTTGGCGGAGTGCACCGCGAGGTCGATCTCCCCGGCGCTCAGCGCGCGCTCCAGCTCCAGCACCCAACGTGACTTGTCGCCGCCTACCTCGGCCTCGGGGGGGCGGCGCTGGGAACCGGCCTCCCCGGAAGCGAGGTCCCGGTCCCCGGCGGTGGCGATCGTGACAACCTCCGTGGGCGGGTGGGGCCCGGACGGGCGTGCATCCAGCAATTCGGCGACGAGGTGTGCCTGGGCGAGCGCGAGGGCGCTGCCGCGCGTGCCGATCCGCATCGACTCCCTCCAGGCCCCTCAGGACCCTGGGCGCCGGCGGCGCGCGAGGTTGTGCACCTCGGCGAGCTTGCCCTCGGCCCGGCTGCTGGGGGGCCGTCCGGCGGCGTTCTCGTTCGAGGTCGCCTCCTGCTCGGCGTCGTCGCGCAGGGCGAACAGCTCGCGCACGAGCTGCAGGCTGGCGTGGCCGCGGGCCTCGGAGAGGCTGCGCAGGCGGATCGTGGGCTCGTGCAGGAGGCGGTTGGCGATCGTGCGGGCCACGGCCTCGATGCGGACGAGGTCGCGCGGGGAGACGGACTCCCAGCGGCCGTCGTTCTCGGCGAGCACCTGCTCGACGATCGCGTCGCCGTGCGCGCGCAGGGCGCTGACCGTGGGCAGGGTCTCCAGCTGGCCGAGCCACTGGGCGAAGCGGCGGATCTCCTCCTCCACGATCTCCAGCGCCCTGGGAACCTCCTCGGCGCGGGTGTTGAGGTTGCGAGCCACCACCTCCTGGAGGTCGTCGATGTCGTACAGCGTCACCCCCTCCAGCTCCCCGCAGCGGGGCTCGATGTCGCGGGGCACGGCGATGTCGATCAGGATGAGATCACGCCCGCCGCGCTGGTCGAGCACCAGTTCGAGCTCCTCGCAGCCCACGATCGGGTGGGGGGAGGAGGTGGAGGAGACCACGATGTCGGCCTGCGCGAGCTGGTCGGGCAGGCCGTCGAGGCCGACCACGGACCCCCCGAAGCGCTGCGCGAGGCCGAGCGCGCGGTCGGCGTGGCGGTTGGCGACGAAGATCGTGCCCGCCCCCTGGCTGGCGAGGGCCTGGGCGGTCAGCTCGCTGGTCTCGCCCGCGCCGAGGATCACCACGTGGCGCTCGCGCAGGTCCCCAAGCGCCTCGCGCGCGATGTCCACGGCCACGGAGGGGACGCTCACGCGGCTCGCCCCGATGGCGGTCTCCGAGCGCACCCGCTTGCCGGTGCTCAGGGCCGCGCTCCATAGGCGGTTGCTGAGCGGCCCCGTGCAGCCCGCCCGCAGCGCGGCCTCGAACGCGCGCTTGACCTGCCCCTGGATCTCGGCCTCCCCGACGATCATCGATTCCAGGCCCGCGGTCACCCGGTAGAGCTGGCGGGCGGCGTCGCAGTTGCGCGGCGAGTAGATCTCGTGGGCGAGCTCCGTGGGGCGGATGTCCGCGTGGCGGGCGAGCATCCCGAGCGCGTCCGCCTCCGCGCGCACGGGGTCGCCGACCACGAGGTAGACCTCGGTGCGGTTGCACGTGGAGAGCACCACCGCCTCGCGCACCTCCGCCGTGGCGATCATCCGCTTGGCGAGCTCCACGGCCTGGGACTCGGTGAAGGCGAGGCGCTCGCGCAGCGCCACCGGGGTGGTCTTGTGGGAGATCCCGAGGGCCAGCAGCTCGCTCATGCGGGCAGCGACTCCCGCTCGGTGGACGTCTCGACTTCCGGCGGGGACTCGGAGAGCTCCAGCAGCTCGCCCAGCTGGCGCTCGATGTGGCTGAGGCGGATCGCCATGATCGCAACGTAGATCAGGACGATCGCGAACAGCACGATGTAGGCCCCTGCAACGTACTTGCCCGCCTCGTGCAGTGGCAGTGCGGGCATCAGACGCCAAACCTCCCCGCGGTGGCGACCTCCTCGACCGAAGCCGGGAGACACGCGCCTTCGGCGCTGGCCGATTCGGGGATGCGAGCGGAGCGAGTGTCTCCCTGATCGGTCCCCGTTTCGGCCAGCCGGCGGCGCAGGGCGCGCAGCTGGGCGCGGGCGTGCTTGGCGGTGAGCTCGTACTTGCAGAGGGTGGCGAACAGCAGGGCGATCGCCACCAGGGAGACCACGAACGTGAGCGCCATCGAGCCGGGGAGGTTGGAGGTGCTGCCGAGCACGCGGGGGTGCAGGTAGGCGGTGGAGAGGCGCACGGCGATGAAGTTCATCGGCACGAACGCCCCCGCGGTGATGGCGAACACCGAGGCGTAGCGCGCCTGGCGCTCGGGGTCCTCGATCGCGAAGCGCAGTGGCTGGTAGGTGGCGTACAGCAGGAACACGATCAGGAACGACACCAGCGTGGGCTCGCTCCACACCCACCAGTGCCCCCACGAGCCCTTCGCCCAGATCGAGCCCGTGATCAGGGTGCCCACCGCGAAGATCAGGCTCATGTGGATCGCCACATAGGAGCGCATGTCCCAGCGCGAGTCGCGGGTGCGTAGGTGCTGGATCGCCAATAGGCCCCCGATGACGAAGCCGCAGAGAGCGACGATCGCCAGCGGCACGTGCACGTAGAAGATCTTCTGCAGGAAGCCCTGTTCGGCTTCCAGGGGGGCGTAGAAGAAGACCAGGCAGAGCGCGGTGGCCATCGCGGCGACCGTGGCGATGCTCAGCGTGCGCAGGCCCTTTCCATACAACACGGCTCGCCGACCGTCGATCCCGTGCGCGGCCTTCCCGGGCGCGCCCGGGTCCTGATCTGGCAGAGGGGGGGAGGCGACGGTGATGGGCTAGTCCTCCAGGAGAAAGTCGAAGACGGCGTAGGCAATCAGCCCGAAGAGCAGATCATAGAGCGCGAGCGTCAACGGCCAGCGGATTGGAACCCCGCCCACCCCCGCGGCGTGGCCCAGGCTCAGCAGCGGCGCGGTCGCCCGCGCGCCGCCGATCACCACGGGCACGAGCAGCGGCAGCGCCAGCAGTGGACCCAGCAGGTCGCGCGCGCGGGTACGCACCGCCATCGCCGCCACCAGCGTGCCGATCACGGCCACCCCCACGTCCCCCAGCAGGAGGATCGCGGGCAGCTCGGGCAGGGCGGGTCCCAGCGAGGGTTCGAGCAGCAGCAGCGCAAACGCGGGCACGGCCACCAGCTCCAGCACCACCAGGTAGGCGAGCAGCGCGAGCGCCTTGGCGACCAGCAGCGCGCTGCGGTCCACGGGGGCGAGCAGGAAGCCGTCGAAGCCCCCCTCCTCGGCGTCGGCGACGAACAGCCGGTTGATCCCCAGCATCGCGGCCAGCAGCAGGGTGACCCACAGGATCCCCGCGGCCTCGTCGCCGCTGACGCCGGTGCGGTTGAGGGCGAAGTGGAAGATCACGAACACGGTCACCGCGAACAGCGACATCCCCGGCACGGACTCCAGCGTGCGCAGCTCCACGAGCAGCTCCTTGCGCAGCAGCGCCCCCGCGGTGCGCGCGAAGGTGGGCGCTTTACGGGGGATCGGCGGGGCGCTTGCCCCGGCCCCGCTGCGCGGGCAGAGACCGGGCTCCTGTGCCGGGTCCCCCGCTTGGCCCGGGGCCTCCGGGGTATCGCCTGCCACCGTGCTCACCCGTACAGCTCCCTGATCGCCCGCGGCTCCACCGCCGCCGGGGGGGCCAGCAGCGCGGGCCGCCCCGCGCGCAGGCCGAGCACGAGGTCGGCGCCCTCCAGGTCGGCCTGGGGATCGTGGCTGCACACCACCCGTGTGCGCCCGCAGGACGGCCCGATCAGTGGCTCCACGAGCTCGGCCCCGGCGGGGTCGAGGTTGGCGCGGGGCTCATCGAGCAGCAGCAGTGGCGGGTCGTGCAGCAGTGTGCGGGCGATCGCCACCCGTTGCACCATCCCCCGCGAGAGCGTGCGCACGGGCTCGCGTGCGCGGGCGCTCATGCCCACCGCCCCCAGCAGCTCCTCGACGCGCTCCCCTGCGACGCCGTGCAGGCGGGCGTGGTAGCCGAGGTTCTCGCGCGCGGTCAGCTCCCGGTAGAGCAGTGGCTCGTGGCCGAGCAGGCCGATCCGCCCGCGCACCGCCCAGCCCTCCCCGGGCAGGCTGCTCCCCAGCACCCGCACCACCCCGGCGTGGGGGCGCAGCAGCGTGGCGAGCACCCGCAGCAGCGTCGTCTTGCCGGCTCCGTTGGGGCCCAGCACGACAAGCGTCTGGCCCTCGCCGAGCGACAGCGAGACCGCCGCGAGCGCCTCGCGTTCGCCGTAGAGGCGCGTGAGGCCGTCCACTTCGAGCGCCGCCGCCCCGTCGGCCGCCTCCCGGGCGAGGGGTGCGTCGAGGGTGAGCGCGGCCACGCTGCCTCAGGCGCTCGTGGCCTGGAGCCCGTGGGTGCGCTGTGCCCGCTCGATCAGCTCGCGCACCGCGTCCTCGTCGCCCCCGCGCAGCAGCTCGATCGGGTCGGGGTCGCCGTTCACGATCCCCTCGAAGAAGTCGCGGCGCTCGGCGTAGGTGGGCAGGGTGTCCTTGGCCCAGCCGCGCACGTCGTTGAGGAGCACGGCGAGGCGCGCGTACTCCTCGCCGAACAGGGCGGCGATCTCGCGCTTCATGCGCTTGGCCAGGGCGGGGGAGGCGCCGGCGGTGGAGATCGCGATGGCGAGCGGGCCGGTGCGGACGATGGCGGGGAGGATGAAGTTGCATAGCGGGGGGACGTCGACCACGTTGACGAGCATCGCGCGGCGCTCGGCGTCCTCCCACACGCGGATGTTAACCTCGGTGTCGTCGGTGGCGGCGATCGCCATGAACACCCCCTCCAGGTCCCCTGGGCCGGCGTACGCGCGCCGCTCCCAGCGGATCGAGCCCTCGCGCGCGAGCTCCTCCAGGGCCGGCAGAGCCGCGGGCGCGATCAGCGTGACATCGCCCGCGCACGCAAGCAGCCCCTCGACCTTCTCCAGCCCGATCTCCCCGCCGCCGACGACCACGCAGCGGCGGCCCTTCAGCTTCAGGCAGGCGATGTAGAAGGGGGTGTCGAGCATGTCGCGCACGCACGACTGGTCGCAGATCCCCCTGCGCAGCTGGCAGACGCACTCCTTGCCTGCATAGGCCTGGGCGGGCATGCCAACAGGTTAGGTCATGGCCGCCGCATGGCCCTCATACCGACGCGAGCAAGCGAGCCCATCCCCTGGTGCCAGGCGCGCTCGCGGTCGGCGTCGCGGGCGGAGCGCAGCTGGGCGACCGCGCGGGCGGCCCGCTCGTGCAGCTCGTCGTAGGGGGGCCACCACAGGCCACGCGCGCCGGAGGGGCTCCAGGCGATTAGCTTCTCCTGGGCGCAGCCGCGCAGGCCGGACTCTCCCAGCGTGCGCCCGAGGCCCCCGCCGCCGGCGGCGCCCCACGGGCCGCGAGCGATCGCGGGGGCGGGGAGGTGGTCGTTGAGCCACACCATCCCGGCGTGCAGCTCGCGCGCGATCCGCAGGCCGCGGTGGCGGTCGGCGGTCCACACCGAGGCGCCGAGCGCGTACTCGCTGTCGTTGGCCAGCTCGATCGCGCGGTCGGTGGAGTCCACCTCCATCACCGCCAGCACGGGCCCGTCGAGGGGCTCGCGCATCAGGCGCATCTCGTGTGTCACCCCGCTCAGCACGGCGGGCGCGTAGAAGGCCGCACCGGGCGCGCAGCCCGCGGGGGGCTCGTGCAGGGGCCCGCCGCAGTGCAGCAGCGCGCCCTGGGCGACGGCCTCCGCGACGAGCTCGCCGATGTGCTCCACGCGCCGCCGGGAGGCGAGCGGGCCGATCGTGATCGAGTTCCCGCCCGCCCGCTCGGGATCTCCGACGCGCAGCGCGCGGGCCCCGTTGACGAGGCGCGCGAGAAAGCGCTCCGCCACCTCGCGCTCCACGTAGATCCGCTCGACCGACCCGCGCGCCTGGCCCGCCCCCGCGCAGCCCGCCCACAGCGCCCCGCTCACCGCGCGCCCCACGTGGGCGTCGGCGAGCACGAGCATCGCGTCCTTGCCGCCGAGCTCCACGGTGACCTCGCGCTCCTGTGAGACGCACGCCCGCGCAACCGCCCGCCCGACCGCGGGGGAGCCCGTGAACAGGACCTTGTCCACGGGGGCGCGCGCCAGCGCGATGCCCACCTGGGCGCCGCCGTGCACGAGCCGCACGAGGCCCTCGGGCAGATCCGCGCGCGCCAGCACGCGGGCGATCCGCTCACCCGCCAGGCAGGCCCGCCGGGCGGGCTTGAACACGACCCCGTTGCCCGCCAGCAGCGCCCCCGCGATCTGCGCGAGCGGCTGCGCGAAGGGGGCGCTGCCGGCGCCGATCACGCCCACCACCCCGAACGGCTCGTAGGCCACCCGCGCGCGGCGGGCGGGCCCCAGCGAAGGATGGACGCGGATGCCTCTGGATCCAAGGATTCGCCCCCCCTCGTCCGCGATCCAGATCAGCGCGTCGATCGCGGCCAGCAGCTCCATGCTCGCCACCTCCGCCCGCGGGCGGCCCTGCTCGCGGGCGATCAGCCCGGCGAGCTCCTCGAACTCGTCGATGATCGCCTGGGCCACCCGGCGCATGTAGCGCGCGCGGTCCTCGACCCGCAGCAGCGCCCACAGCGGCTGCACCCTGCGCGCCGCCATCACCACCTCCTCCACGCCCTCCGGCGCCGTCGCCTCCAGGCTCGCCAGGATCGCTCCCGTCGCGGGGTTGCGCGAGCGTATCGTCTCCGGTGGGGTCGTCTCCCCGGTCGCGGTGGAGGGGGTCTTCGGTTGGGTCGTCTCCCCGCGCGCGCCGGAGGGGGTCTTCGGTTGGGTCGTCTCCCCGGTCGCGGTGGGGGGGGTTTTCGGCGAGTTGGATGTCATGTCAGGTGATTATCCGCTCCCCGGAGACCCACCCGACCGCCTCAATCGGTCGTGTATAGCCATGGCTAATACATATGACTTTATGGGGCCTGAAGCATAGATATAAAAAATCAAAAGAGTGTATAACTTTAGTTATACACTGCTCGAAAACTTGTATACAAACAATTGCCCCTACAGCTCCCGAATCGCCCCTACCGCCCGCGCGCCCGGCGCACGTCCTCCAAACGCCGCGCCAGCGCCGCCTCCGCCTCATCGGGCTCGTAAAAGCGCTCGCCCGCCACCCCCTCCGGGAGCAGCTCCTGGGGGGAGACGTGACCAGGGTGCTCGTGCGGGTAGTCGTAGCCGCCAACCTCCTGGCCCGGCCTGGGTCCTGATCTCAACCACCCCGGGACGGGGGCCGCGCCGTGCTCGCGCACGTGGCGCGCGGCGGCGCCGAGCGCGCGGCCCGCGGCGTGGGACTTGGGCGCGAGCGAGAGGTAGATCGCGGTCTGCGCCAGCGCGAATTTAGCCTCGGGCATACCCACGTGCTCGACCGCCTGCGCCGCGGCGACCGCGACAGAGAGCGCGGCGGGGTCGGCGTTGCCGATGTCCTCGGAGGCGAGGATCACCATGCGCCGCACGATGAAGCGCGGGTCCTCCCCGCCCTCCAGCATCACCGCGAGGTAGTACAGCGAGGCGTCGGGGTCGGAGCCCCGCGTGGCCTTGATCCAGGCGGAGATGTAGTCATAGTGGCGGTCCCCCTTGCGGTCGTAGAGCACCGCGCGGCGCTGCAACGCGTCCTCGGCGCGCGCGATCCCAACCACCGTCTCCCCCCGCTCCGCGGCGGTCTCCACGGCCAGCTCCAGCGCGTTCAGCGCGCTGCGCGCGTCCCCTTCGGAGCGCATCGCCAGGAACTCCAACGCGCCCGGCTCGACGGTGACTGCGGAGTCGGCCTCCCCCGACGCAAGCGCGCGGCGCAGCACCGTCGCCACCTCCTCCGCGGAGAGCGCCTGCAATGCGTACACCCGCATCCGCGAGAGCAGCGCCCCATTGACCTCGAACGCCGGGTTCTCCGTGGTCGCCCCGATCAGTGTCACGAGGCCCTCCTCGACGGCGGGCAGCAGGGTGTCCTGCTGGGCCTTGTTGAAGCGGTGGATCTCGTCGAGGAAGAACACCGTGCCCGTCCCGCTCGTCGTGGCGCGGTGCGCGGCGCGCGCGAGCACCGCCCGCACCTCCGCGCGGCCCGCCTGCACAGCGCTCAGCTCTTCGAAGACCGCACGGGAGCGCTCGGCCACCATCCGTGCGAGGGTCGTCTTGCCCGAGCCCGGGGGGCCGTAGAGGACCATCGAGTGGGGGTGGCCCTGCTCGATCGCGGTCCGCAACGCCGAATTCTCCCCCAGCAGATGGCCCTGGCCGACGAACTCGTCGAGGCTGCTCGGACGCACCCGCGCGGCCAGCGGACGGGCGCTCGCGGACCGCTCATCGGGAGCGGTCTGATCCTGCGGATCGAAAAGGGTGTCCATCTGCAAAAGATTCTTGGGAGGTTGCCGACTATTGGGTGTCGAACTCCTATGGTCGGTGATCTACATTAGAAACACGTCCTCCCCGGGGGCGCGGTCTTTGCTATGACGACCGGCGCCGCGGACATTCTGGTTCGAGGACCCCTCCAGCCCGAGCCCGCCCGGGGCGGGGCGGGTTCCGGTCCCGTCGGCCCGCTCGACGTCGACGCCGGCGATATCGCCGCGCGCTCGCCTTTGCAGCTCTTCTGGCGGCGCTTTCGCTCCGATCGCGTGGCGGTAGTCTCGCTCGGGTTCATCGCGCTGCTCGTGGTGGTCGCGCTCGCCGCGCCGCTGATCGTGCAGATCGCCGGGGTCCCCGGGCCCAACGTCCAGAACCCGAACGCCACCGACGCCTTCGGCAGCCCGCTGGGCCCGAGCGCCGCACACCCCTTCGGGGTCGATCAGCTGGGGCGCGACGTGTTCGCGCGGGTGCTCTACGGGACCCGGGTATCGCTCGAGGTCGGCATCATCGGGACCGCCCTGGCGACCTTGATCGGCGCCGTGTTCGGGCTGCTCTCGGGCTTCTACGGCGGGTGGGTGGATACCCTGCTCTCGCGCGCGACCGATGTCGCGCTGTGCTTCCCGATCCTGCTGCTCGGCCTCGGGATCAGCGCCGCCTGCCAGGTGCGCGGCTGCGCGGCCGGGGCGATCCAGCCCGGGGTCTCCACGATCATCGCGATCATCGCGCTGTTCAACTGGACCTACATCGCGCGCATCGTGCGCGGTCAGGTGCTCTCGCTGCGCGAGCAGGAGTTCGTCGCGGCCGCCCGCTCGCTGGGCGCCTCCAACGCGCGCATCGTGTTCGGAGAGATCCTCCCCAATCTCACAGCTCCGCTGATCGTCTACGCGAGCCTGCTGATCCCGCTGAACATCCTGCTCGAGGCCGCCCTCTCCTATCTCGGCGTGGGTGTGCACGCGCCCACCGCGAGCTGGGGTCAGATGCTCGCCCAGGCCACCCCGATCTTCAACACCGCGTGGTGGTACATGACCTTTCCCGGCATCGCCCTGCTGTTGACGGTACTCGCCTTCAACCTGCTCGGCGACGGCCTCCAGGACGCGCTCAACCCACGGACGGTCCCACAACCACATTGAGGAGGAGGCAGAGGATGTTCAACCACCATCACAGATGGAGGGGTGCCGCACTTTCGGCGGCGGCCGTCCTGATCGCGGGACTGCTCGCCGCGGCGCTCGGCGCCTGCGGGTCCAGTGAAAACACCAGCAGCGCCGCCGCGGGCACGAGCGTTCCCCTGAAGGCGGGCGAGTCCCCGCTCGGTCAGCAGCTGGCCGGCAAGAAACGCGGTGGGACGCTGACGGTCTACGACCACGGGGACTTCGAACACCTGGACCCCGGCGAGGCGTACTTCGCCGAGGACTACACCGTGCTGAGCGCGACCCAACGTCCGCTCTACTCATATCCGCCGAACTCCGCCACGAAGCTCGAACCCGATGTCGCCGCGGGTCCGCCGGTCATCTCCGCAGGTGGCACGACCGTCACCGTGCACATCAAGCCGCACATCTACTTCAGCCCTCCCGTGAATCGCGAAGTGAACTCCGGCGACATCGCCTATGCGATCGAGCGCGGCGCCAATCCCAACGTCGCCTGTCCCTACTTCACCCCTTACTTCGGGGACCTAGTGGGCGCGGAAAAGGCCGCCGGCGGGCCGATCTCGGGGATTGAAATGCCGGACAAATACACGATCGTCTTCCACCTCACCAAGCCGACCGCCGCGCTGCTCTCCGGCGCGCTCAGCCTGCCGCTGTCCGCACCGGTGCCACCGGAATTTGCCAAGCCACTCGACGCCCACCACCCGACCACATACGGCAGCGAATACGTGGTGGCGAGCGGCCCGTACATGTTGAAGTCCAACAGCAAGGGCAAGTTCCTCGGCATCGGCTACCAGCCGGGGAAGTCCGCGACACTCGTGCGCAACCCCAACTGGAACCCGCACACCGATTTCCGGCCCGCCTACCTCGACCGGATCGACATCAACATCGGTGGCGAACCGACCGTGATCGGCCAGCAGGTGCTCAAGGGCGAAGACGTCGTGCAGAACGACAATCCGGCGCAGTCGATCGTCAAGGAAGCCTACGAGCACTTCCCCCAGCAGATCACGTTCACCCCTGGTTCCGGCACCTACTACGCCTCGCTGAACAACGCCCATGGGCCGTTCACCAACATCAACCTGCGTAAGGCGGTGTGGGCGGCGCTCAACCGCGGCGCGATCGTCAAGGTGCGCGGCGGCCCGCTCGTGGCGGCGCCGATGACGCACTTCCTCTACCCCAGCGTCGCGGGCTACGAAGAGGCCGGCGGCCCCGCGGGGCCGAAGGTCGACTACAACGAACACCCCGAAGGCGACATGGCGGTCGCACAGAAGTACATGAAGCTCGCGGGCTACCCGAGCGGGAAGTACACCGGGGGCAAGACCCTCCAGGTGGTGGGCGCGACCGGCGAACCGGAAGAAGGGGCCGCGCAGATCGTCAACCAGACGCTGCAGAACCTCGGGTTCAAGACCCACCTGAGCATCCTCGACAAGTCGGTGATGTACGGCAAGTACTGCGGCGTCCCGGCACAGGAGATCGACGTCTGCCCCAACGTCGGCTGGGGGCGCGACTTCGCCGATCCGCAGACGGTGCTGTACGCACCCTTCTACGGGCCCGCGATCAGCCCGTCGGGCAACGCCAACTGGAGCCAAGTCAACAACCCCCAGATCAACGCCGCGATGGAAAAGGCGACGCTCGTGGTCGGTGAACCAGCGCGCGCACAGGCGTGGGCGAAGATCGACGAAGAACTGGTGCACCAGGCGGTCGTCGCGCCCGAGGTCTACGCGAGCCTGGCCAATATCGAGGGCCGTGGCGTGGCCGGGGTCGATGAGTTGTGGAACGACGGGAACTGGGACTACGACTTCACCTCGCTGAAGTGAGGGGAATGCGGTAAGCGGATTGATTTGAGACCGACGTGAGCAATCCCGGCGGGCGCGCGCCCCCGCCGGGATTTGCTCGCAACTCGAACGGAAGGCGGCGCCATCACCCGTTACATCATCCGTCGCGTCCTGTGGGGCATCGCGCTGCTGTTCCTGGTCGCGGCGGTCACCTTCGTGCTGTTCTACGTCCTGCCCGTGGCCAACCCCGCGCAGCTGCGGGCAGGACGCAACCCCAGTCCGCGGATCGTCGCCGATATCTCCCGCGAGCTGGGGCTCGACAAGCCGCTTTACACCCAGTTCTACGACTATGTGAAGGGGGTGGCCCTGCACTTCAACCTGGGTTACAGCTTCTACAGCAACGCCTCCGTCAAGAGCCTGATCTTCGAACGTCTGCCCGCCACGATCTCGCTCGCCGCGGGGGGGGTGGTGATCTGGCTTGTGAGTGGCATCTCCGTGGGAATCATCTCCGCGGTGCGGCGGCGTACGTGGCTTGACCGCGCGTCAATGAGCACCGCGCTCGTGTTCATCTCCGCCCCCGAATACTGGCTCGGGTTGATCGCGCTGTTCCTCTTCGCGTCGGACATCGGCAAGCTCAGGGTCTTTCCCGGCGCCGGCAGTTATGTCGGACTGAGCACCGACCCCGGGAAATGGTTCACCTCGTTGATCCTGCCGTGGCTCGTGCTCGCAGCGACCTTCGCCGCGATCTACGCGCGCCTGCTGCGCTCGAGCCTGCTCGACGTGCTCGGCCAGGATTACATCCGCACCGCGCGCGCCAAGGGACTCTCCGAGCGGCGCGTGATCATGCGCCACGGCGTGCGCGCCGCGATCACCCCGATCGTCACCGTGCTCGGCCTCGACCTCGGCACGCTGCTCGCGGGGGCGCTGCTGGTGGAAGTCGTGTTCGACATCCCCGGGGTGGGGCGCCTCAACTACGACGCGATCACCCATTCGGACTTCCCGATCATCCAGGGCACCGTGCTGCTCGCCGCGCTGTTCATCGTCGTGGCCAACATCCTCGTGGACATCTCCTACGCGTATCTCGACCCCCGGGTGCGTTTCAAATGACGGACGTCAGCCTCGGTCGGGGCCAGCCGGCGGCCGGTCCTCCCGCTGAAGGGAGGCTGGATGTCGGCCCGAGCACTACACCCCTGCTGCGCGTGGAGGACCTGCGGGTGGAGTTCCCCACCGAAGACGGGGTGGTGCACGCCGTGAACGACGTCTCGTTTGAGCTCGAGCGCGGCCGCACGCTTGGGATCGTGGGCGAGTCGGGATCGGGCAAGAGTGTCACCGCGCTGAGCGCGATGGGACTGACCCGTGCCCAGGGCGCGCGGGTCTCCGGGCGGATCCTGTTCGAGGGCGTCGATCTGCTGACGCTGCCCGAGCGGGGCATGCGCGCGCTGCGCGGCAACGAGCTGGCGATGGTCTTCCAGGACCCGCTCTCCTCGCTGCACCCCATGTACCGCGTGGGGGCGCAGATCGTCGAGGGGATCCGTGCCCACCGCGAGGTCTCCAGGCGCGCCGCGCGCGAGCAGGCGATCGCGCTGTTGGATCTGGTTGGCCTCCCCGGGGCGGGTGGGCATTCAATTCCCGTGGACGCCTATCCGCACGAGCTCTCCGGTGGGATGCGCCAGCGCGCGATGATCGCGATGGCGCTCGCCAACGAGCCGAAGCTGCTGATCGCCGACGAGCCCACCACCGCGCTCGACGTGACCGTGCAGGCGCAGATCCTCGCGCTGCTGCGCCGCCTGCGCGAGGAGCTCGGGATGGCGCTCGTGCTCGTCACCCACGACCTCGGAGTGGTCGCCGAGATGGCTGAGGAGATCGCGGTGATGCACGCCGGGCGGATCGTCGAGCAGGGCTCGGCTGAGCAGGTGCTCGCGGCGCCGCAGCACCCCTACACGCAGGGGCTCCTGCGCTCGGCCCCGACGCTCGAGCGCCAGCGCCAGCGCCAGCGCCAGAACGAGAGCGAGAGCGAGCACGAGCGAGAGATCGAGCGGGAGCCGGTGGCCGAGCCGCTGCTCGAGGTACGCGATCTCGTCAAGCGCTTCCCGATCGCGCGCGGCGTGGTGTGGCAGCGCCACCTCGACGCCGTCGAGGCGGTCGCGGGGGTCAGCTTTGAGCTGCGGCGCGGCGAGACGCTCGGGCTGGTGGGGGAGAGCGGCTGCGGCAAGAGCACCACCGCGCGCCTGATCATGCGCCTGCTCGATCCCACCGAGGGGGAGATCCGCTTTCAGGGCCACGACCTCGCCCATCTGCGGGGCGCCGCGCTGAAGGCCGCGCGCCGCGAGCTGCAGATCGTTTTCCAGGACCCCTACTCCTCGCTGAATCCCCGCAAGACGGCCGGCTCGATCGTCGGCGAGCCGTTCGCGATCCACGGTCTGCACCGCGACAGGGCGCAGCGCACGCGCGCCGTGTGCGAGCTGCTGGACCGGGTGGGCCTGCAACCCGCGCACCACAACCGCTACCCCCACGAGTTCTCCGGTGGCGAGCGCCAGCGGATCGGCATCGCGCGGGCGCTCGCGCTGGGACCCAAGCTGCTGATCGCCGACGAGCCGGTGTCGGCGCTCGACGTCTCGATCCAGGCCCAGATCCTCGAGTTGCTGCGCGAGCTGCAGCGCGAGCTGGGCCTGACGCTGCTGCTCATCTCCCACGACCTCGCGGTCGTACGCCAGATGGCCGACCGCGTGGCGGTGATGCGCGCCGGCAGGATCGTCGAGCTGGCGCCCAACGACACGCTCTACAGCTCACCGCAGCACTCCTACACGCGCGAGCTGCTCGCCGCCGTGCCCGGGGCGCGCCGGGATCGGCGTACCATCGCGGGGTGACTATCGCGGCGGTCGTCGGTCGAGCGAGGCAGGACGCGCCGAGGAATGTGCGCTCTGCTCATGGGTGATGCAGGACAGATCAGCACGCCGGGATCGCCCGGCGAGGCGCCTGCCAGCGAGTTGGCCACCGATGCTGTGCAGCTGCTGCAGCGGCTGATCGCCTGCGACACCGTCAACCCCCCGGGCAACGAGCTGCCCGCGCAGGAGCACCTGCACGCGCTGCTCTCTGGAGCGGGCTTCGAGTGCGAGCTGCTGGGCGCGCGGCCCGAGCGGCCCAACCTCGTGGCGCGACTGCGTGGGGCTGCCGACGGCCCCACGCTCTGTTACCTCGGCCATCTGGACACCGTGCTCGCCGAGCCCAGCGAGTGGCGCCACGATCCCTGGTCGGGGGAGCTTGCGGAGGGCTGCGTGTGGGGCCGGGGCGCCCTCGACATGAAGTCCCAGGTCGCCGCCGAGGTCGCGGCCGCCGTGTCGCTGGCGCGCTCTGGGTGGCGGCCCGCGCGCGGGGACCTGCTGCTGGTGGCCGTCGTCGACGAGGAGACCGGCGGGTCGCTCGGGGCGGAATGGCTCACCAAGACCCACCCCGAGAAGGTGCGCTGCGATCTGCTCGTCAACGAGGGCGGGGGCGCGGTGTTCGAGTACCGCGGCCGGCGCCTCTATGGGGTCTGCTGCGCCGAGAAGGGGGTCTTCCGCTTCACCGTCACCACCGAGGGCGTGGCCGGCCACGCCTCGATGCCGAAGATCGCCGAGAACGCGCTGGTGAAGATGGGCCCGCTGCTGCAGCGCCTCGCCGAGCGCCAGCCCGCCTACACGCTCACCGCCGAGCCCGCCGCCTTCCTGCGCGGGATCGGCGAGGACCCCGGGGATCCCGCGGGGGCCGTCGCCAACCTGCTCGCCGCCGACCCCCGCCTGGCGAGCATGTTCGAGCCGATGCTCGGGGTCACCTTCGCCCCCACCCGCATTCGCGCCTCCGAGAAGATCAACGTGATCCCCAGCCGCGCCGAGCTGAAGGTGGACTGCCGCGTGCCCCCCGGCCTCGGCGAAGAGGAGGTGCTGCGCGGGATCGCGGAAGTGTTGGGCCCCCTCGCCCCCGATGGATCTGGAGGGGCCGTGAGGGCTGGGGAGGTCGGAGGTTCCAAGACCGCGCCCACCCCGCAGGTCGCCGGGGCGCCTGGAGGGGCCGAGAGGGCCGGGGAGCTGGGAGGGGACGGGAAGGTCGGCGGCGCGCAGGAGCCTGGGGGAGCGAGCCCGGCAGCGGGTGCGCCAGCGTTCAGCATCGAGTTCACAGAGCGCGTCACCGGCAACCGCTCCCCCGCGAAGTCGCCGCTGATGGATGCGATCTCCGGCTGGATCGCCGCGCGCGACCCCGACGCGGAGGTGGTGCCCGTGATCCTCCCCGGATTCACCGACTCCCGTCACTTCCGCGACGCGTTCCCCGAGTGCGTTGCCTACGGCTTCTTCCCCCAGCGCCACCAGTCGCTGCTCGAGAGCATGCCCCTGATCCACGCCGCCGACGAGCGCATCGACGTGCGCGACGTCGCGTTCGCCGCGGAATTCTTCAGGGACCTTGCGCGTTCTGTATTGGAGTGAGCCGCACACGCACAGACATGCTCCATAATGTGATCGTGGAGCCACGGAAGGCGACAGCGATGGGGGAGGTGCAGCTGTGATCGAGGCGTCGGTCTCCTCGTTCGTCGCAGAACTCCAGAACTGGGCCTACCAGTGGTCCAGCGTCGTGATGATCCTCTTCTTCGGCGCGCTCGTCTACCTGATGTGGCGGATGCTGAAGGTGATGCCGCGGGTCAAGCCGCAGCAGATCAAGCCCGCCTCCGACCAATCCGTGGCGTGGCAGGACATCGCCGGGGTGGACGAGGCCAAGGCCGAGCTGCAGGAGATCGTCGAGTTCCTGCGCGACCCCGAGCAGTTCCGCAAGCTCGGCGCCCAGGTCCCCAAGGGCATCCTCCTGCATGGGCCCCCAGGCACCGGCAAGACGCTGCTCGCCAAGGCCGTCGCGCACGAGTCCGGCGCCCAGTTCTTCGCCCAGTCCGCCGCCGCCTTTGTGGAGATGTTCGCCGGCCTCGGCGCCGCCCGCATCCGCAAGCTGTTCGCCGTCGCCCGCGACCACGAGCCCGCGATCATCTTCATCGACGAGCTCGACGCCGTCGGTGGCCGCCGCGGCTCGGACTTCTCCGGGGAGAAGGACCAGACCCTCAATCAGTTGCTCGTCGAGATGGACGGCTTCGCCTCGCGCGGGCGCCTCGTGGTGATCGCCGCCTCCAACCTGCTCGACAAGCTCGATCCCGCCCTGCTGCGCCCCGGGCGCTTCGACCGCCAGGTGTTCGTCGCCCCCCCCGACGTCAAGGGCCGCCAGGGGATCCTCGCCGTCCACACCCGCAACAAGCCCCTGGGCGACGTCGACCTCGCGCTGGTCGCCCAGCAG
Source organism: Solirubrobacteraceae bacterium (assembly GCA_035566955.1). GTDB lineage: Bacteria > Actinomycetota > Thermoleophilia > Solirubrobacterales > Solirubrobacteraceae > Palsa-744. Next base: position 37,488 of record DATMPY010000069.1, read on the forward strand.
ACCAGCGGCCTCACCGGCGCCGACCTCGCCAACATCTGCAACGAGGCAGCGATCTTCGCCGCCCGCCGCAAGGGCGAGCACATCACCGGAGTGGACTTCGATGGCGCTCTGGAGCGCGTGATCGCGGGCGTGCAGTCCCGCCGCGTGCTCAACGACCACGAGAAGCGCGTCGTCGCCTTCCACGAGGCCGGTCACGCGCTCTGCGGCGAGCTGCTGCCCTCGGTGGACCGCGTGCACCGCATCTCGATCGTGCCGCGTGGGCGGGCGCTCGGCTACACGCTCAACCTGCCCGCCGAGGACCGCTACCTGAAGACCCGCGAGGAGCTCCTCGACTACATGACCGTGCTGCTCGGCGGGCGCGTCGCCGAGCAGGTCGTGTTCGGCCAGGTCACCACCGGCGCCTCCGACGACCTCAAGCGCGTCGCCGACATCTCCCACTCGATGGTGCACGACTTCGCCATGGGCAACGCCCACGTGGGGCGCTCCCCCGAAGGCAACGTGCGGCTCTCGGAGACCACCCTGCGGATCCGCGACGAGGAGCGCCAGGAGCTGATCGAAGAGGCCCGCCGGGCCGCGCTGAAGATGATCGTCGCCCACCGCTCTCTGCTCGACGCGCTCGCCCGCGAGCTGCTCGAGCACGAGGTCCTCGACCGCGACGCGATCGACCGCATCATGGACGGCACCCCCCGCCTGGAGCGCGCCCCCGGCGTCGGGCTGCGCGTGGCCGCCGCCACTCCCGTGGAGAAGCAGGGACAGCTATACACTCCCCCGAGTGCTTGACCGCATCGACCACATCGGGATCGCCGTCGCTGAGATCGAGCCCGCCCTGGAGCTATGGGGCAAGGGCTTTCAGCTCGACGTCGCCCACCGCGAGGTCGTGGAGGAGCAGGGCGTCGAGGCCGTGCTGCTCGACGTCGGCGAGAACCACGTCGAGCTGCTCGCCCCGCTCGGCCCCGACACCCCTGTCGGCAAGTTCCTCGCCAAGCGCGGTCCCGGCCTGCACCACGTCGCCTACCAGGTCTCCGACATCGACGCCACCCTGGGCGAGCTGACGGAGGCCGGCCTGGAGCTGATCGACAAGACCCCCCGCGTGGGGATCGGCGGCGCGCGCGTTGCGTTCCTGGAGCCCAAGAGCACCGGGCGCGTGCTCGTCGAGATCGTCGAACCCGCCCATCGCCCCAGCGGCGCCGGAGTGTCCGGCGCCGACGGGGAGGCGGAGCGCTGATGCCAGCCCCCCGTCGCGTGAGCGTCGGCTTCCACGGCGGGCAGGTGCTCGCCCTGCGGGTCGGCGATGAGCAGCTGAAGGCCCTCAACAAGTCCCTCGGCAGCACCGGTTGGCAGGAGCTGGAGACAGAGGACGGCCCCGTGCGCCTCGATCTCGGGCAGGTCGTGTACGTGCGCGCCGAGGGGGACGACTCACGCGTGGGGTTCGGCGCCTAGCGGCAGGCGTGGATCGGCCACGTCGGGGGGGCGTGTGGTCGGTGTGTAACTTTTCGAGCGGTGTCTAGCGATCGTTATACGCCGCCCGGATTTTTGATGATCATGCCCGCCCTCCTCCGCACGAGCTTCCTGCCCACACTCCTCCGCACGAGCGCCGAGCCATCTTTGGATGAGAGGCTGCTGCGGATGGCGCGCACCTGCGGGCACGACCCGCGCGTGGAGCGCGCCGTGGCGCGCTTCTCGCGGCTCGGGGAGCATGGCGCCGTGTGGCTCGCGTTGGGCGCCGCCGGCTGGGCGCTCGATTCCCCGCGCCGCTCGCGCTGGCGCCGGGCGACTGCCACGGTTGCCGGGGTCTACGTGCTGAACACCGCCCTCAAGTTGCTCATCCGCCGCCCCCGCCCCGAGCTGCCTGGCCTGCCGTCCTTGACCTCGACCCCCACGCGGCTCAGCTTCCCCAGCGCCCATGCCTCCACCTCGTTTGCCGCCGCCCGCGCGTACGGGCGCCTCGGGGTGCCCACTCGCCCGCTGTACGCCCTCGCTGGTGCGCTCGCCGCATCGCGGCTGTACCTGGGTGTTCACTACCCCACCGACATCCTTGGCGGGGCGCTGCTGGGGACGGCCGTCGTGGGGGTGAGGCGATGATCCTCCTTGGGCGGACGCTCCACCGCTCGACCCCGGGCATTGGCGTTGGGCGGGGCCGCCATCTCTCGACGCGGGGCATGGAAGCCCCGCGCCCACGCGCCTGTGGCGGAACCCACCCGCGCGGACGATCCCAAATGAAAACCTCCTTATGAGCACCCGCATCGGCATTGTCGGCATGCCCAACGCGGGCAAGTCCTCGCTCTTCAACGCGCTCACCAAAGCCGGCGCCGAGGCCGCCAACTACCCCTTCACCACGATCGAGCCCAATGTCGCCGTTGTGCCCGTCGTCGATCCCCGCCTCGACCAGGTGGCCGCGACCGTGGGCGCCTCCGAGATCGTTTACGACACCATCGACTTCCACGACATCGCCGGGCTCGTCGCCGGCGCCCACCAGGGCGAGGGCCTCGGCAACCGCTTCCTCGCCAACATCCGCGAGACCGACGCCATCGTCCATGTCGTGCGCGTCCACCGCGATCAGGGGGTCGTCCACCCCGAGGGGGACGTTAATCCCCTGCGCGATATCGAGACGATCGAGGCCGAGCTCGCCCTCGCCGACCTCGAGCAGGCCGAACGGCGCGTCGAGCGCGTCGCCAAAGACGCCCGCGGCGGGGACCGCGCCGCCGTCGCCGAGGAGGCCTGGCTGCGCGAGGCCATCGCCGCCCTGCAGGCCGGGCGCCCCGTGCGCACCGTGCCCGTCCCCGAGGAGGCGCCCCACGCCGCCCGCGATCTCGGCTCCCTCACCGCCAAGCCCGTCCTGTTCCTCGCCAACGTCGACGAGGGCTCCGAGGACGTGCCCCCCGAGATCGCCGCACATGCCGCGGGCACCGCCGCCGTAGGCGGTGGTCTGGGTGCCGGGGTGCTCGCGGTCTCCGCCCGCATCGAGTCCGAGCTCGCCGAGCTCGACGACGAGGACGCCGCCGCGATGAGGGCCGAGTTGTATTCCCACCCCGGCGCTTCGGATTCCCACTCCCCCCTCCAGCGCGTCGTGCGTGGTGCCTTCGCCCTCCTGAACCTGATCGCCTTCTTCACCGCCGGCGAGGCCAAGCCCGCCCAGTCCTGGCACCTGCGCGACGGCCTCACCGCCTGGCACGCCGCCGGCCAGATCCACTCCGACATCCAGAAGGGCTTCGTTCGCGCCGAAGTCATCGGCTGGCGGGAGCTCCTGGATGCCGGCGGCTACTCCGGCGCCCGCGAACGCGGCACCCTCCGTTTGGAGGGCCGCGACTACGTGATGCGCGACGGCGACGTCATCACCGTCAAGTTCACCCCGTAGCCCAAGCTTGGACACACCGGCTGATACCCTGGACACATGGGATTGGTGCTGGCTCGATCGGCGGCGGAGGTCGGCTGCAGCGAGCGCACCTTGCGCCGCCACGTCACCGGTGGCCTGCTGCGCGGTCGCCGGGTGGCCGGCGGCCAGCTCGAACTCTCGCGCGTGGAGCAGGACTATTTGCGCGGCCACTGGGCGCTGCTCAGCAAGCTGATGAGCGCCCTGCGCACCGAGCGCGACGTGCGCCTGGCCGTGCTCTTCGGCTCGACCGCCACCGGCGAGGACACTCCCGTTTCCGACGTTGACCTGCTGGTCGTCCACCGCCACCCCGAGTGGATGACGCAGGCGGGTCTGCGTATCCGTCTGCGCCGCGCGTTGGGTGTACCCGTGGATGTCGTCATGCTGGAGCAGGCCGAGGCACAGCCCTCGCTGCTCGCCGACGTCCTGGGCGAGGGGCGCGTGCTGGTTGACCGCGACGATCTCTGGGGCCCCCTCCAGCAGCGCCGCGATGAGATCCTCGCGGCAGGCACCCGCGAAGACGAGCTGATCATGGCTCGTGCGCGCGCGACGCTCGCAGCCGCCAGGGAGCGATTGGCAAAGACGTCGTGACAGCTGGTGGCCTGTCAAAGGGCCAGCGTCGGATCGGCGCCATCCTCCAGGCGGTTCCCAATGCCCGCGAGCAACTGCTCGTCGCGATGGAGGGTTTCGGACCGGCCTTCGAGGAGGCACCTTTCCTTGCCGCCGCATCCTCGTCCGATGCGCACGAGCGCAACAGAGTCGCGGTTGTCGAGCGCCAGTACGAGGTACTGCTCAACTGGCTGCACGAGCTCGCCGAGCGGGGACTCGCCGAGGGACAGCGCCTCGGTGTGGTGGACAAGTCTCAAGGCCACCCCTGGGAAGGACTCGCCGCGCTCGGCGTCATCTCGCACGAGTCCGCCGCGCGCCTGCAAAAGGCCAGGGAGCTGTGCCACATTCTCGGCCACGCCTATCCCCCCACCAACTGGAAGACACTGCACGAGGGTGTTCTGGTCCTCGTGGACGAGCTCGACCGCTATCTCGGCAGCTTCGAACGCTGGGCCTATGACGAAGAGATCCTTCCGTCGGTATGAGAGTCACCCAGCGGCGTGTGGAGGGCGGGGTATGGGATAGCAGCGATGCGTGGCGGTCTATCGGGGAGTCTCTGTGGCGCCAGTGGCGCCAGTGGCGCCAGTCGCGCCTACGCGACCCGTGCCTTCCAGATCGCCTCGGCGACCGTCAACCCCTGTGGCGCCAGTGGCGCCTACGCGACAGCCAGGCTCGCAAGCCGGTCCGCCAGGCGGTTCATCCCCAACTCGCGCGCCACCTCCGCGCCGGCTTCGTAGCCCGTGGGCCGGTCCCCGGGCCGTTGCACGTCGACACGCACCAGCGTGGCGATCTCCTTGAACGTCCGCAATAGCCCTGCGTTCTCCCGCAACGCGGCGACCGTTCGCGGGCGCTCTCGCGTAGGGGAGTCCTCTACCGCGCGCAGCGCCTTCTCCAGCGAGCCATGGCGTTGCAGGAGTTCCGCCGCCGTCTTCGCCCCGATCCCCGGTGCGCCCGGCAGGCCGTCCGAGGGGTCCCCCCGCAGCGCGATGAAGTCCGCCACCTGCCCCGGATCGATCCCGTAGCGCTCGCGGACCTCGTCGGGTCCGATCTCCGCCGGCTCGCCCTCCTTGCGCAGTTCGAGGATCGCCACCCGCTCGCCCACCGCCTGGAACAGGTCGCGGTCCCCCGTCAGCAGCAGCGCCCGCCCCCCCGCCTCCCTCTCCACCTCCGCGAAGGAGAACATCACGTCGTCCGCCTCCAGCTCCTCGCTGCCTGCCACCGTCCACCCCAGGCTCGCCAACAGTCCCGGGGCCCGCTCCCACTGGTCGGCCAGCTCCGGTGGCATCGGGTCGCGGTGGGCGTGGTAGCCCGGGTACAGCTCCACCCTGTACGCCGCCTCCTCCGCCCCCAGGCATGCCGCCACCGCCCGCGGCGGGCGCGCCTCGATCGCCGCCAGCAGCGCGTTCACCGTCCCCAGCAGCGCGTTCACCGGCCGCCCCTCCCCGTCCACGATCGATTTCGGCAGCGAGAAGAACGCGCGATACAGCAGCCACGGCACGTCGGCGATCAGCAGCGGAGGGATGATGGGCCTCAGCCTACGACGCCAGGAGATCTGTTGCGGGACCTCTGATATGTCCGATGATCGTTTGGCTGGCTTGATCCCCCTGGCTCTGGTTGCCGTTGGCTGCGCTGGCCACGCCGGTGGGCGCCCCGTGCGAGCCCGGGGCGCCCTACCGGTATGCGCTTCTCGCTATCTATGCGTCTCTCTCTTACTTGCCTATGAGCCGGAGCCATGGCCGTGGTGGCCGTGGTCCTTCTCACTGTCGGTGCCGCCGGTGGCGGTCCCGTTCTGGGTCTGGGTGTTGCCCTGTTCGGTGTTGTTGTTGTTCTCCGAGGATGCCTGGGTGTTGGCGTCGTTGGACTGGTTGACGTCACCGCCCTGGGCGTGACCGTCGCCACCGCTGTGCTCACAGCTGCACGAGTGGCTGTGGCCGTGATCCGAGGACCCCTTCGAGGTCGGTTCGTTCACGTTGGCCTGTTCGTTGCTCGCCGAGCTGTCCGCTGACTGGCTCGTCTGGTTGCTGTTGCCGGCCTGCTGGCTCTGCGAGACGCTGGCTCCACCGTCGGAGCCGTGACCGTGATGGCGGTCCTGGCAGCCGCACGAGTGGCCGCCAGACTGGTCCCACCGCTGTCCTTGACCGGAGTCACCACCGTGGGAGCAGCCGCACGATCCACCGTGCTCGCCCTGCCCGCCGGTGGCGGTCCCGTTCTGGGTCTGGGTGTTGCCCTGTTCGGTGTTGTTGTTGTTTTCCGAGGACGCCTGGGTGTTGGCGTCGTTGGACTGGTTCACGTCACCGTTGTTCGATCCCGGGCTGTCGATCGCAACGGGGGCGTTGATATTGGTCTGTTCGTTGGAGGCCTGCGAGCTGGCCTGCTGTTCTGTCGTGTTGCCGTTGGACGCGGACTGGCTCTGGTCGACCTTGCCGCCTTCGCCATTTCCCTGTCCGCCGGAGTCGCCAGAGTGGGAGCAGCCGCACGATTCACCGTGCTCGCCCTGCCCGCCGGTGGCGGTCCCGTTCTGGGTCTGGGTGTTGCCCTGTTCGGTGTTGTTGTTATTTTCCGAGGACGCCTGGGTGTTGGCGTCGTTGGACTGGTTCACGTCACCGTTGTTCGATCCCGGGCTGTCGATCGCAACGGGGGCGTTGATGTTGGTCTGCTTCGAGCTGGCTTCGCTCGAGGCGGACTGTTCGGTGCTGTTCTGGTTGGTCGCGCTCTGGACCTGCTTGACCAGGCCTCCGACCAGACCACCGCTTCCTTCACCCGCGAGCGCAGTGCCCGGGGCTAGCGCGAGCGCGCAGACGCTCGCGGCCATGGCTATGCAATGGCGTTTCATAAATAGCTCCTTTCGAGCTTTCGACTTGATTACCGAAGGCGCGAGATCACGCGATCCGCGCCGCTGAAAAGCACCCAGCGGGAGCTAGCCGGGGCGGTCGGGAATCAAGACGAAGGGCGCCGGATGCAGTGGCTCGCTCGCAAGCCGCATTCGGCGCGTTGCCCGCAAGGCCCCCAACGCCAGGAGGCCCGCAAGAGTGAGGAAGATCGTGAATCCAGAACCCGAGGAGGAGCCGGTGCTGGTGGAGGATCCACCTACGGGTACAGGCGTCGGCTGGGGAGCAGAACCCCCCGGCGTCGACAGGCCGCCGTGGCTCCCGTCGGCGCTCAGAGCAACCACCGGAGCGGTGGCGGCGGCCAGGCTGCCGCCCGACTCTGCGCCCAGCTGTGCTCCGATTCCCGGCAGAGAGACGCCCGTGCCGATGGTCGCCGGAGATCCAACAACAAATGCGCCGCTGACCAAAGCTGCGCTGGGGGGGAACGGCCCGCCCGTGGACGCGCCGGACCCGGCGGGAAGCGGCACCCGGCTGATTGCGCCAGTTGCGCCGCCGACCGCCCGATCAACATGGCTGGGGACGACGACCCGATTGACCACCGGTGTCGCCATCGAGACGGCCTGGCTGACCGCGTGGGGCAGTGACGTCGATGTGGCGGCGACCGCGTGCGTGACCAAGGTCGCGGTGCTGCCGACTGTGTGCGTGACCGACGTCGAGGCGCCGCCGATTGTGTTGGTGGCCGAGGCCAACGCGCGGCCGGCTGTGTGGGTGACCGACGTCGAAGCGCCAGCGACCATGTGCGTTACCGCGCCCCCAGTCTTGCCGACCGTGGAGGTCACCGAGCTGGGGGCGGCTTTCACGGCGCTCAGGGTCGCGGCGACGGGGGATGTGTTGTTGGCATTGCCCGGAGATGCGTTGACCGGGGAGGAGGCGGTGGGGGCTGGCTGGGTGGGGGACGCGGGGGGTCGCGTGGAGGCCACGGGCAGGGAGCTCGCCACGGGCAGGGAACTCGAAGGGGTCACGGGCGGCTGGGTCGAGGGCAGGGATCGACCGGCGGCGGCACCAGACGACGAGGATGTGCCCGTGGCCGCGGTCGCGCTGCCTGCTTCTTGGACGACGTGCGACACGACCTGCCCGGCGGGCTGACCAGCCGCGGCGACGGCTGCACCGACAGGATTCGCGGCCAGGGCCGGGCTGCTTCCCACGACGCAGAAAAGGCATCCAAGCAGCACCCCACCAACCGTCCCACGGGCCGAGCCTGTAGAGGGATGTCGAGCTTTGCTGAGCATTGCAGCGGTTTAGGAAGCCTTTCCTGAATGCGCGCAACGTACACGCAGCAGTGCACGATTTCTTCGCAAATTGCATGCTTTTTGTTCGAACTGCCTTTTGTTCGAACCGCTTGGCGAGACGTGGAGGCGCTTGCGCCATCCGCGGGCGCTTGCACCAGCTACGGGGGCGCTTGCGCCCGTCTACGGGAGGGTCGTTCCGCCGCCAGGGCCCGAGGTTGGGCCGCTGCCTGCGCTGGTACCCCCTTCGGGGCCAGTCGAGATCGTGGTGCTTGTCGGCGCCGGGGCTTGCGCAGTGGTGGGCGGGGCTTCCGTGACCGGCGGGGCTTGCGCTGTCGGCGGCGGAGCGGTTGCATGGCTCAGGTCCGGCTCCCTCAGCACCCCGCGCGCGGTGCGCACGCTGAAGTACGCCCACGTGTCGTCCAGCCCCAGCCGTTCCGCCAGTTCCGCGCCGCTGACCTTGGCGCGGCCCGCCGAGCCCAGCACGTAGGCCGAGACGATCCGCGGGGAGTAGCCCCTGCGCAGCACCTCGATACCGCGGAACGCCCCACGGACGAGGCCCCGCAGGCGCCCCGCCGCCGCCGCGAAGCTCATGCTCACGCTCCACCGGTGCTGGGGGCCCCCGTCATAAGGGTCCTGCACGCCCTGCAGCCATGGCTCCGGCGCTGCCCCCAGGAACGCGTTCTGCACATTCTCCGTCGCACCCCCCGAGCTCGCAAAGAAATACGTGATCGCCGGCCGCCCCCCGTAGGTCACCACCTGCCCCGCCGTCGCCGCCACCGCCGCGCTCGTCTGGGCGCTCTGTGCCTTCGTGCCCACGTACACCTGCGAGCGCGTGTCCGCGTAAACGTCGAAGCGCGCGCCCCCCGCATGGTCGGTGAGCGCGTACGTGCGGCTCGCCACCGCCTGTGCCTCCAGCGCCGCCAGCGGCCAGTTTGCCGGCATCTCCGCCCCCACCACCCCCCGCACGTATGTTTCCACCGGGATCGCGTGGACCTTCCCGCCCATCAGCACCCGCACCTTGGTCCTCTCCGGGACCGTCCCCAGGGTCGTGCCCGTGTAGTAGTGGGCCAGGATCGCCTCGTAGGTGTACCCGTGCTGCGCGTACCCCAGCGCCCCCTCCTGGCTCATCCCCACTCCATGGCCGTACCCCGCACCCGCGATCACCAGCGTCGGTGAGGCCCCCACCGCGGGGGCGCCCGCCGTGAGGAGGACCGCGATTGACAGCGCGGCCGCCAGCGGCAGGGGGCGGTGGTAGCTTGAGCGCATGGGTCGATGGCGTTCACGCGTGGGTCGGGAACGGCCATTCATCCATCGGCCGGTGACGCGGGGGCCATGAGCCACGCACGCCATCCCCAATCCAAGAAAACGACATCCGGAGGTCAGCGCGAATGGTCGATCCGAGCACCGAGCGGGCCGTGCTGGAAGGGGTCCCAACCGAGCTTTACATCGCCGGGCGCTGGCGGGCCGCCGCCGGCGGAGGGACGCTGCCCGTCGAGGACCCCGCCACCGGGGAGACCCTGATCGAGGTCGCCGACGCCCAGCCACCCGACGCACTCGACGCGCTCGCCGCCGCCGCCGAGCGCCAGGCCGAGTGGGCCGCGTGGGCGCCGCGAGAGCGGGGGGAGATCCTGCGCCGCGCCTATCAGGCCCTCACCGACCGCCAGGAGGAGCTCGCCTTGCTCATGACCCTGGAGATGGGCAAGGCCATACCAGAGTCCCGTGCCGAGGTCGCTTACGCGGCCGAGTTCCTGCGCTGGTTCTCCGAGGAGGCCCCCCGCATCCACGGCCGCTACATGGTCAACACCACCGGGGTCGGGCGCATCCTCACCATGCGCCAGCCTGTCGGGCCCTGCCTCTTTATCACCCCTTGGAACTTCCCCATGGCCATGGGCGCCCGCAAGCTCGGCCCCGCCATCGCCGCCGGCTGCACGATCGTCGTCAAGCCCGCCCAGCAGACCCCCCTCTCGATGCTCGCCCTCACCCAGATCCTGGAGGAGGCCGGTCTCCCCGGCGGCGTCCTCAACACGATCACCGCCCGCCGCTCCGGCGCCGTGATCGAGCCCCTCCTGCGCGACCCCCGCGCGCGCAAGCTCTCCTTCACCGGCTCCACCGAGGTCGGGCGCACCCTGATCGAACAGTCCGCCCAGCAGGTCCTGCGCGTATCCATGGAGCTGGGGGGAAACGCCCCCTTCATCGTGTTTGCCGACGCCGACCTCGACGCCGCCGTCGAGGGCGCCCTCACCGCCAAGCTGCGCAACGTCGGCGAGGCCTGCACCGCCGCCAACCGCTTCCACGTCCACCACTCCCTCGCCCCCGAGTTCGCCGCGCGGCTCGCCACCCGCATGGGGGCCCTGAAGGTTGGTCGCGGGACCGATCCCCACACCGACATCGGGCCCCTCATCGACGAGCGCCAGCGTGCCACCGTGACCGAACTGGTCAACGACGCCCTGAAGCGAGGCGCGCGGCTGGTGTGCGGCGGCGAGAAGCTTTCGGGTCCCGCCCACCCCGGCCACTTCTTCGCCCCCACCGTCCTCGCCGACGTGCCTCCAGATGCACGCCTGCTCGCCGAGGAGATCTTCGGTCCCGTCGCCCCCATCGCCGCGTTCTCCACCGACGAGGAGGCCCTGGAGGCCGCCAACCGCACTCAGTATGGCCTCGTCGCCTACCTCTACACCCGCGACCTCGACCGCGCCTTCCGCGTCGCCGAGGGCCTTCAGACCGGCATGGTCGGCATCAACCAGGGCATCGTCTCGAACCCCGCCGCCCCCTTCGGCGGCGTCAAGCACTCCGGCTTCGGCCGCGAGGGCGGCTTCGAGGGGATCGACGAGTACCTCGAGACAAAGTACGTCGCGCTTGGGGTGGGGGCCTGAGTCGGCCGGCTTGCTAAAACCCGGAGCTGCTCGAGCTGCCGCTGCCGCGCTGCAGCTGTTCGATGTCGATGGCATCCGCCGGCGCCGCCAGCGTGACCGGCTTGTTCCATTCGTCGAACGTGATCGCCCCGCCCCCCGCGCTGTTTTTGGCGATCTGGACCGGGTACGGCTGCCCTGCCGTGGCCACGTACAGGGTTCCGTTCTGCGTGGTATCCCTCACGCCCACCACCGCCTGCCCATTCACCGTGCTCGTGCCCGCCGCCGACAGCGCGCCGTGGCTGCCGAGCGCCGCGCTCAGCAGCTTGCGCAGATCCGTCAGCGAGGAGAGCCCCGCGAAGCTTGCGTTCGAGCTCGGCGCCTTCAGCCATTTCCCTTCCAGCAGCTGCGCCGCCGCCGCGCCCGCGAAGTGGCTGTAGAAGGCCTGGCTGCCTTTGATGTAGACCGTCCCCCCCGTCTCGATCATTTCGAAGCTCAGCCCGTTCTCCGAGACCTGCCCCTGCCCGCCCTTGCCCGCCGCCAGGGTCAGGTCGAGCGTGATCGGCGTGCCCCCCGTCGTGGTCGAGCCCGAGACGTGCACCGAGCTGGCGCCGTCCGCCGCCGCCCGCGCCGCCGCCACGATCTCCGCCGGAGATTTCGACGCCACCCCGTTGCCCGAGCTGCCCGAGGAGGAGCTCCCACAGCCCGCGAGCGCAGCCACCGCGAGCAGCGGTAGGAGCCCTGTCGCGGAGAAGAGCCGACGACGCACGGCCACCACCCTACCGTGCGCATCGAAAATTCGTCCACTCCCCCGCGCCGAGCTTCGGGTTGTCCTCAGCCCCCGCCGAACGCGTGCGCGAGGAGCAATAAATCCTGTGGGAAATGCCCGAACGGTGGAGTAACCTCGAACGCGTGGGGAATCGACCCGCTGCCGAGAATTCGAATCCCAGCCGCCTGCGCGAGCAGCTTCGATGGGTGCCCCTCGCCGCCGCGCTCGCCGCCGCCGCCCTCGGGGCGGTCCTCGCCCACGGCGCCGCCCTCGCCGCGGTGTATGTCGTCGTGCTCGCCGCCGTCGCCGGCCTGGCCGGCTGGCGCATCGGGGACGGCCGCCGAGCTGCCCTGCAACGCCAGATCGACGACCGCTCCGGGGAGCTGCGCCGCGCGCTCACCGAGCTCGAGATCGCCCAGTCCGAGACCGTCCGACGCCTCTCCATGGCCGTCGAGTTCAGAGACGAGGACACCGGCGCCCACATCGAACGGATCGGGCGCTTCTCCACCCTGCTCGCCGAACGCGTCGGGCTCCCCCCCGAGTTCTGCGAGCGACTCAGCTACGCCGCCCCCCTCCACGACGTCGGCAAGGTCGCCATCCCCGACGCCATCCTCCTGAAGCCCGGCCCCCTCACCCCCGAGGAGCGCGCGATCGTCGAGACCCACGCCGAGGAGGGCCACCGCCTGCTGCGCGGCTCCTCCTCCTCGATCCTAGACATGGCCGCCACCATCGCCCTCAGCCACCACGAGAAGTGGGACGGCGGCGGCTACCCCCGCGGCCTCGCCGGCGAGGAGATCCCTCTGGAGGGGCGCATCGTGGCGATCGCAGATGTCTTCGACGCCCTCACCAGCGACCGCGTCTACCGCCTCGCCCACCCCGTCGAGGAGGCCGTCCGGCTGATGCGCGAGCAGCGCGCCATCCACTTCGACCCGGTCCTGCTCGACATCTTCCTCGAGGTTCTCTCTCGCTCCGGTCCCGACGCCCGCGAGCAGCTGCGCTCCGATCCCCAGACCCTCCTGAGGGAGGTTCTCAAGACCTACTCCACCGCCCTCGAGCGCGGCGACGCCGAGACCGCCGAGGGCGCCATCGCCCAGGCGATCGAGGACGAGATCCCCCCCGCCACGCTCCACGCCGAGGTCATCGCCCCCGCCCTGCAGCACATCGGCGAGCTCTACCGCGCAGGGGAGATCGACGTCGAGACCGAGCACCTCGCCACCGGCATCACCCGGCGGATTCTCGCCACCATGTTCCGCTACATGCTCTCCGCCGCCGGCCCCCCCCGGGGGCGGGTGCTGCTCGCCGGGATGGAGGGGGAGGAGCACACCCTTGGGCTGCAGATGGTCCACGACCAACTCGCCGCCGCCGGCTGTCAGACGACCATCGACATCGATCTCTCCAATCCCCGGCTGCTCGCCGCCATCGAGCACCACGCCCCCGACGTGCTCGTCATCGGCGCCACCACCGCCTCCGCCGGGGCCCCGTTGGAGCGAGCGCTGGATGAGCTCCGCGAGAGCCACCCCAACCTGCCTGTGCTGCTCGGCAGCGCCGCCGCCGGCGCCGCGCCCGAGGAGCTCCAGCGGGCCCACCCCGGCGTGCCCACCCTGCGCCGCATCGACGGGGCGCTCGCCGCCGTGGACGAGCTGATGGCCGCCCGCGAGCACGCGCTGGGCTAGCAGCCGCCTCGCGCCGCGGGTGTACTAGATTCCCCGCGTGCCCAACCGCGCCCTGGTCACCGGCGGAGCCGGGTTCATCGGCTCCCACCTGGTCGACGCCCTGCTCGCCGACGGCTACGCCGTGGACGTGATCGACGACCTCTCCACCGGCGACGCCCGCAACGTCGCCGAGGGTGCCCGGCTGCACACCCTGGACATCGTCGACCGCCCCGCCCTCCAGGCCGCGATCGAGCAGGCCGCCCCCCGCGCGATCTTCCACCTCGCCGCCCAGGCCAGCGTGGTCGCCTCCGTCGCCGACCCCACGCGCGACTGCGCCGTCAACGTGCTCGGCACCCTCAACGTGCTCGACGTCGCCGGGCGCCTCGAGGTGCCCGTGGTGTTCACCTCCACCGGGGGGGCCCTCTACGGGGACGACGCCCCCATGCCCACCTCCGAGGAGCGCATCCCCGCCCCCCTCTCCCCCTACGGGGCCTCCAAGTGGGCCGCCGAGGCGTACGTCAACACCTGGTCGCTCTCCTCCGGCATCCCCCACGCGGTGTGTCGCCTCGGCAACGTCTACGGCCCCCGCCAGAGCCCCCACGGGGAGGCCGGGGTGGTGGCGATCTTCAGCCACCGCCTCCACACCGGGCGGGGCGGGCGGGTTCCCATTCTCTACGGCCACGGCGCCCCCACCCGCGACTACGTCTACGTCGAGGACGTCATCCGCGCTCTGCTCGCCGCCTCCGGGCGCCACGGCACCTTCAACGTCGCCACCGGCGTGCAGACCGACGTGCTCACCGTCTGGAACGAGCTCCGCGCCGCCGCCGGCGTGGAGCTGGAGCCCAAGCTCGCCGACCTGCGCCCCGGCGAGCTCCAGCACAGCTGCCTGGACGTCTCCCTGGCCGAGCGCGAGCTCGGCTGGCGCGCCGAGGTCCCCATCGCCGAGGGGCTGCGCCGGACCTATGCCGCCATGGTCGAAGAGTTTCGGGCGCGGGAGGGTGCTGGGGCGGGGTGAGAGCGCCGTCGAGGCGGGGTCAGGTGGCGCCGGGCGGAGGGGCCGGGTGAGGGTGGCGCTACGGTGCGGGGGCTGGCGGGGCCGCGCGGCTCCTCACGCGGGCGGCGCGAGGCACGAGCGATCCTCGATGCGAAAGCCGGCAACGCCACGCGCTAGTCGCTAGCATCGGGACCCGGTCTCAGACCGGCCAGCGGCCAGATAGCTCAGTTGGTAGAGCACACGACTGAAAATCGTGGTGTCCCCAGTTCGAATCTGGGTCTGGCCATCGCAAAACCGCTGCAAATGGGCATGTTTTGAGATAGTGATCGCTAGCTGGCTGGCCTCGGTATGGTCGTCGCGGCACAAACCGCGGCACAAACCCTTGACAATAGTGCCCTGTTCCGGGCCCAGCCAGCCGTCTCGAGAAGCTTTACGAGGAGCATGTTCGGGCGGCAAATGGCTTATCCATGCCGTATCAACTTGGAGAACCGAACTTCATGGGCGAGCCTCGAATCAAAGATAACATCAGTTCGAATCGTGATGTCCTCAGTTCGATTTCCTGGGCGTTTGACCGAGTTTTACAGGGTTTACGCGATCTCGATAAACCCCGCTAAACCCCTTATAACCCGTCTGGGATCCGATACGGGATCAGGCGGAGCTGAGCGTTGTGTATGCGTTGGCGACTCGCTCGGCAAGCGGCCTCGTCCCGTTGCTGAGCACCTCCCACACGAAGTCGTGCAGCTCGAGCGGCAGCGATCGTGCGTCCGCATTCGCCAGCTCCGCGAGAGTGTTCTTGAACCGCTTGGCTTTGCTGGTCGGTACGAGTGCCGCTGTGGCGAGGGCCTGCTGCCAGATGGTCCAGCCATCGTCGGCGTTGATGCACTCGACGGCGAGCGCTAGCCGCAGGCAGCGGGCACGCCAGCCCCACGGCTCGCGGTGAACCTGCTGGCGCAGTTGCGACTGCTGTACCGCGCGAATCGTCCTCCAGGGTCCGGATGAGCTATCGCTGCACGAGGCCCAGCGCTGCAGACAATCGCGAATCCCTGCGTTGGGCTCTCCCGCGGCGATGTCGATCGTCCAGGTCTCGCATTCGCGGGCGTAGCGCACCGAGCAGTAGGAGACCATCGCCTCCCACTGGCTGGAGTTGGTGAAGCTCGCGATCAGGATGTCAAGGTCGTATAGCTGGCGGGGTATCGCATCGCCGCGACGTTCTTCATCGATCCCGACCGGAGAGGCCGCCAGGGTCATCAGCTTCAGCACGAATTGGTAGGGCAGCTCGGGCATCCGAGCACGGATCGTGCGTTGGGTGGGGCCGACGTTCCCGCTGACTGTCTCGGCCGGTGGCAGGTCGGACTCGAAGTGAAACTCGACCTTGACCGTGTTGTTCGTCGCCATGCCGTGGTCCAATAGCAGAGCGACAGGGACGAGGTAGGTGATCATGTTCAGCTCGCTCGTCAGATTTTGGGGTTCATATATCTCGGGCTTAAACAGAGGATGAAGCGCCTTGAAGCGCTCGGCGAAGGCGTCCATGAGCCTTCCGATGTCGGCGTGGCTCGCGGTCGTGAGGTAGTCGTTGTCGCGAGAGCCGCGCTGTTGTACGGAGTCGAAGCGCAGGGACGCAGCATTGCCGCCCATGAGCAGGAGTTCGACGCCGACGGTGTCCTCCAAGTCGTGGAGGTGCTCGTGTACCTCTGCGCACCATGCGGCCAGCTCGGCAGTGAATAGGTCGTTGTACTTGTAGCGGCGGGCGAGTGCCTTCAGACTGTTGGGGTCGCCGATCCAGTCGGCCTTGAACAGCGAGAGATGTGCTGCGGGAATGCTCACGCGGCGTAGCCCGCTGCGAGACGGCGTTGCGCTGGTCCATTGGGCGGGCGCTGGCCGATGGTCGCGGCGAGCCAGTCCTGGTAGCCGAGCCTGGCGGCGTAGGAGCGGAGCGCCCGGAGGTTGAGTGTCTGCTCACTCATCGCACGCAGCAGCCGTCCGAGCTCGCCGTAGTCAAATGGCACTGCGCTGCGGCGTGTCTCGCGCAGCAGGTCAACCCATGCCTTCTCGGGTGTCGCGATCGCGCCTAGTACCAGCGCACGAGAGTGGATCGCGGGCTGGCGGCGCAGCAGCACTGTCTTCTGCAAGGGGGCGTTGATCGCCGCGCCCGGGCCGGCGGGCAGGACGACGAACTTCTTCTTCGCCAGCGCTGCGCCGAGACCGTCGGCGTGTGATGGGTGGCAGCAGACGAGATGCGGGTAGTCGAAGACGAACTGGTGGGTGAAGCCGGCGAGCACGTCATAGCCCGAGAGGTGCGCGTCGGCTTCCAGGTGCTCGATCACGCGCACGATCTCTCTCGCCGGCACGTTGCTGGGCGAAGCGCCCGATGCCCGGTCGGCGTATCGGTCGCGGCTCAGACGAAAGACCTCGCCCGTTGCAATCAGGCGGCCGAGGGCTCGCTGCAGGGTGCGCTCGGAGAGCCCGAGCTTGTCGCGGAGTTGCGCGACAGCCACGGCACCGCCGTGCTCGGTAGCCAGCGCTCCGACGGCCCGCGCTACATCGTCTATGTCCACAACGGAGGTTGGCACGATCCACAGAATATAGCGGAATCCTGAGCGTCGTGCCGACCCTGACCTATGCTCTCACGCGATCTGGGATGCCTCTGGCGACACTCAGCGACTCACCGGAGAAGACGTGATCCTCGAGAACCGGTTTCCCTAGACATTCGTGGCGCAGCGACGACCGGCGAGGCTGGCGCACCCGCGACGGCCGCGAAAGCCCTGAGCCGCAGGTGGCGGTGACCGACGCGCTCGTCGCGATCGCCGAAGATGACCTCGCCGCCGACTTCATCGACGCCGATAGAGACTAAAGGGGCCTCTGAGCAAGTGCCGAATCAGGCTGTATGGCATCCAGTCGTGACACGCCGCGCCGCGCCCGCCTTACGATCACCAGAGATCACCCATCGGAGACCATCTCGTCCCTAGCCGATCTCGTTCAGGCACTCGATGGGCTTACCGTTCCGTGCGGATGGCTGTCGATCGTGACGCAGCAGGTGCTTGAGCCCGGAGAGTGGTTGAAGCTGCGCCAGCATTTGCGAGCGCAAGGCGCTGAGGGCTCGAAGGCCCGCGATCGGTTTTATCCTTGGTTCGGCAACGAGCTGACTGCTTCCATCCCTCCTATCACGCTTGCTTCCTGGAATGAATTCCTGGGTTCGCGAGAGGTCATAGATCCGGGTGATCCTCTCGACATTGGTCTCCAGTATGGCTTGAACGCTTGGTTTCGTAACTCGCCGAGGCAAATAGGTGACAAAGCCGACGATCGTGTCTTCGCGTTCGCCGCGGTTAAGCGAATACAGCACGAGTCACCAATACTCGTTGAGACGATAATCACAGGTGCCTCGCTGGGCGGTCTCGCCTTTTACCGAATTGTGAAGGCGATATACGACCTACGGAAGGCTCGCGCCAAGGCGCGAGGCGAGGAGCTGGATACCCATGCCAAGGAGGCTGCACTGCCGTATCTCGCAGAGAACATCGAGCAGGAAGCGCGGCAGGCGCGAGCAGTAACGCGTCAAGAGGAAGCCAAGGCCGACATATACGAGGATCTGCGAGATCTATTGCACAACGAGGGCGGGTTGCCGATGAGAGACATGCTCGCGCGGGCGATTACAGAGGCAACCTCGCCAGCGGTCGACTACCTGCTCAAAGACGAGGTTGAGCTGAAGCTGACAGACGACCCCGGCGATGCCGAGGAGAGCCCATCCGTATAGATCAGTCCTCGGGCCGCAGGTTTGCGAGCACGCTCTCCACGCTGTGTTGCTGGCCGAGCATCCGACGCATGTAGTCGACATTGGCCTCGGCAAACCGCCGCACGAAGTGGTCGCTCGCAGGCGCGTGACCGTTACCGAGCGCGATGAGGTAGTTCTTGAATGGAGCATTCGCCATCGGCCCGGACTTCCAGCCACGCAGGAGGGCGAGGAACGACGTGCCCTTCTGCATGAAGCCCTCGCAGAAGAAAAGCTCATCTGCCGAGACGATGGCCAGCGACCCGACCCGCTCCTGTTGTAGGAAACGCTTTTCGCGAATCCGGCTGTCGACCTCTCTGAGGATGTAGTCGGTGTGCGGGAAGGGATGTGAGGTTAGGAGGACCGGCCACGCATGCGCGACGAGCGCAGGGTCGATGGCGGGCAGCTTCAGTTCCCCATTGAAAAAGTCCCGGATGGAGCGGTCGAGCTGTTTGGTCTTTTTCACGACAAGCCGGTCCACGTCGTCGCTGAAGCACTTAAGGTCTCCCCGCGTGGTCGTGCCGGCCTGCAGCGGGCCGGAGACAACCTCAACGAACACTGGGTTGCGCTCGTATTCGAGGATCACGTCCGACGACCGTCGACGTTGCGAGCGAGGACCGTAGAGGACGTCCGCGGTAATCGTCGCACCCGAACCCTCCACCTCGACCGCTCGCCTAAACGTCCGCTCGACCGACTCCTGGAAAGGTGTGCCGAAGATCGAGCTGTAGTAACGCTGGTCATGTCCGTCGGCGACCGCGGCCTCGCCCAGAAGGTGAAACACACCCTGGGAGACACGGCGCCGCAGGCTGGCGATCGATAGCGGCACGAAGAGACCCGGCTCGATCTCGACCAGCGGGAACCGCTCAAAGGTCAGCGAGCCGTAGGTGCTCTCGCCGTACTGCTTCGCCTCAGCAAGCAGCTCGTCACGGAGCGCGTCAACGTCACGGCCGGCTAGCGTGAAGAACGCTTCCCAAGTCTCTCTAGGCATTGTCGCCTGAGCGAACGCACGCGCGGGCTCGATGCCCGGCAGGCTGTCCTCATTTGCGCCGCGGGTGAGGAAGCGCGCGAGTACGGCGGCGCCGACCGTGAAGTAGTCGGCGATCGGCATCCCCGTATGCCGCGCGAACGCGGCCTCGGTCTCTCGCGCCGGCTTGTTCTTCAGCTGAGGCCAGATGACTCGGTAGACCTCATGGTGGAGCGCGGTCACTGGGACCTGGTCCTCGTGGTAGTTCAGGCAGCACTGCCGAATCTCCCACGATGTCCGCTCACACTTGTCTTTGATGTTCAGGCCGATGTCGAGAAGGTCTGTCACTCCGATCAGGCACGCTCCCCATATCTCGCGCAGGGCTCCGGCGCTGAAGTCATCACGCCGCCTGCGGTCGGCGTGAAGAACGACGAGCCGCGCGAGATGCACGAGCTGCTGCTCGCAAAAGACCTTCGTTGCGTTCCCGTCGCGCAGCCGCTGGAGAAGGGCCTGGCCAACCTGCCCGTCGCCGAAGACCTCCAGCACGAGTCGCTCTTGTAGCCGAGCGC
>DATMPY010000070.1:0-9669 GCA_035566955.1 Solirubrobacteraceae bacterium
CCGAAGGTACTGCTCGCCGACCGTGGGTATGACCACGACAAGTACCGCCGCGAGGTCTGGGCAAGAGGCATTAAGCCCGTGATCGCCAGACGCAGCACACCGCACGGCTCCGGGCTCGGCCGCCAGCGCTGGGTCGTGGAGCGGACCTTCACCTGGCTACACCAATTCCGACGACTCAGGATCCGCTGGGAGCGCGACCCTGAACAACACCTCGCGTTCCTCTACCTCGCCGCCACCATCATCTGCTGGCGACGCCTCCAATCACGGCGTTCTCGATAACTGCCCGGAAGTCGTCCTCGATGCCCACGGAGGCAGGCTATGCGCTTTCAGCGTCATCTTACTTGCGCTCATCCGGCGATGCCCGATGCGCCGACGACGGCGGACCAAGCCGTCTGACGCACAGCCGTATCAGCCGAGGCTGACCACCGGTGCCGCCATCAGCCCCCGGTGCGCGTGCTGACAAGTTTCGCCCATTGGACTATTGTCTGTGCAGGGGTCCGCATCGCTATCGACCATTGGGCCGACCTGCATGAGCTATTCGCCTCATCCACGCCGGACCGTGCCCTGGCGGATCGAGATGCGAGATGCGCGAGGCCGACAACGGGAGCGCGAAGCAAGCGACGTCCGCTTGCGTAGTAGCAGCCGAAGTGCGTCCCGCCTGACCGCGAGTAAGCACCGAGTCAGCCAATCGCCGCTGCCGGCGCCGCCATCAGCGCATGGTTTGCGCGCCGACAAGTTTCGCCCACTACACAGCTTGTGGTCGAACCGCAGGCAGTCCTCCCATGTGGTTGGCTACGGGCCAGGTTTATGCCAGGCGTAGGCGCTGCGGTCCTGAGGTTGGCTCCATGTCATCGCCTGCATTTCTCGCGGGTCGCCGGGGGACTCGGAGGGCATCGCGGCCTCCCCGACCGCGGGCGAAGCGTGTCGCTGTGTTCCAAGACCCCGGCTATGAGCTCGGCCGGCCCCGACCTCGACGCTGCACGCTCAAGCCCCGCGCGCCTGCCGCTCCCCACGGGCGGCGGAACGAGGCGTCGGCGATGAGTTTTGGGTCTCAGGCCGATCTGTTGACGTAGATGCAACCGAGTCGAAGGAACACAGTCATGTCTAAGTTCTTGCTGGAGATAAGCAGGTCGTTGGACGGCTATGTGACCGGCCCCGACGTCACTCCGCAGGAGCCCATGGGCCGGGGCGGCAAGCGGCTGTACGCGACCAGGCGCCGGAACCTTACGTGGACTACGATTCCGGAAGGTAGACGCCGTGTCCGCAACTGTTTTCGGTACGTCGATGTCCCCGCGGTCCAAGCGGCCGCCTACTAGGAGGCGCGATGAGCAAGCTCAGGTGTCACATCTCGATCTCGGCAGACGGATTCGTCGCCGGCCCGAACCAGAGCGAGGAGAACCCGCTCGGCGAGGGTGGGGAGCGACTGCATGACTGGGCCGTTTCGCTGGCCGCTTGGCGCGAGTCGCACGACAAGCAGGGCGGCGAGGTGAACGAGAACACGTCAATCATGGAGGAGACGCTCGAGAACGTCGGCGCCGGCGTGATGGGCCGCAACATGTTCGGGCCCGTGGGCGGCGGGGACTGGGGGGATGCGCAGTGGAAGGGTTGGTGGGGAGACGACCCGCCGTACCACAACGACGTGTTCATCCTCACCCATCACCCGCGCGAGCCGGTCGAGATGGAGGGGGGCACGACGTTCCACTTCGTCACCGACGGGATCGAGCGGGCGCTGGAGCGGGCGAAGGAGTCCGCGGACGGTCAGGACGTCCGGCTCTGGGGCGGCGCCCAGGTCATTCAGCAGTACCTGGCGGCGGAGCTCCTGGACGAGCTCGAGCTCCACATCGTTCCGGTGCTGCTCGGGGACGGCGCTCGCCTCTTCGACAACCTCGGGGGCGCCGAGATCGAGCTTGAGCAGGTCCGGGCGGTCGAGGCGCCCGGCGTCACGCACCTCAAGTACAAGGTGATGACATGAACTGGGGTTGGCCGCCGACCTACCGGCGCGCGGGTGCTCGCCCGTTTTCGGCCCGCGTCGCGGCCGGCGAGGACTATTCCGCACCGTCAAGCGACTGGCTTACCGACGCGATGGAGCGCCGACTGCGCAAGACGAACCAGAGCGTGGAGGAGGTGTGCGCGCGGGCACGTGAGCTACGCGTCGAGGCTGGGCGTGCCTTCGCGCGACGCCATCCAGCTCACCGCGCAGCGCGCCGAGGACATCCCGGCGGAAGGCATTTGAGCGCGACCGCTCGGAGAGATGGATGGCCCAGTGGTGGAGGTGAGCCCTACCCCTGGCTGCTCTCATATTGGCGGTCCAGCGCGGAGAGCGCGATATTCACCAGCAACGGCGAAATGATCCCGCCCTGCGGGGTGCCCGTCACCGTCCGCTCAAGGCGGCTCGTCTCACTCATCACTGCGGCTCTCAAGAACGACCGTATGAGCACCAGCGCGCGCTTGTCCGCGACCCGGCGTCGTACCTCTCCAAGAATCTGGGAGTGTGCGAGCTGGTCGAAGCACGCCTCGATATCGGCCTCCACGACCCACTCATAACCAGGGGTCGTGAAGCGATGAATCTCGGCGATCGCGTCCTGTGCCCGGCGGCCGGGCCTGTAGCCGAAGCTTGAGGGATAGAAGCCGCTCTCGAAGATCGGCTCGATCACGAGCTTAAGGGCCATCTGCACGACACGGTCCTTGAGCGTCGGGATACCCAGGCGACGCTTACGGCCATCGCGCTTGGGGATCATCCGCTCGCGGACCGGCAACGGTCGAAACTCGCCGGCCTTCAACTCGCTGCGCAACCCCGAAAGGAAGCGCTCCACGCCTTGCTGCTGCTCGACGTAGAGACGAGTTCTGCCGTCGATCCCGGCCGTCCGCGACCCTCGGTTCTGGCTCACCCGCGACCAGGCCACCAACAGCGTGGCCGGGTCACAGACCAGGTTCCACAAGTCGTGAAACCTGCGCTCGGCATCCACAGATGCCCAATCGTGCAGCTTGCACTGGAAGTGAAGTACCCGCCGCTCGGCCTCATCGAGACCAGGCAGCCGCGCACCGGTATTCACCGGCGACCTCCTTCCCTCCGAGCGTGCTGCGCGTTCGCGGGGACCCCTTCCCCATGTGGCCGGCTTTCCCGACCTCGGAGTACTACGGTCCCTCCGCCACGCCCCGGCAGCAACAGGGGACGGTGCGCCTGCCCGAGCCCACACAGGACTCGACGGGTACCACCGGGACGCTTCCCACGTTCATCATGCACCGGTAGGCAGGGTCGGCGCCCAGCTTTACCCCTGCGGCATCGCCGTGCGGCACCGCAACACACCGCACGACCTCGCCCGCGCCAACGTAAACAGCACGGACAAGACGTCCTCCATCACAACCAGAGGACGAGCACCGCGGCAGCCCACAGCCGCCAGACGCAGGGCACCGCGCCATCATGAGGCGCGACTGGTTCTCCTGGACCAAAGCGGTCACAACCCAAGCATGCTCGTCGTTGAAGTCTACGACGACGCGCAGCCAGCGTCGACGGTCGAGATCCCGGCGGTAGAAGTCCCAGGACAACCGATCCGGATGGTTTGGCCTGCCCCCGAGGGGACTGCACGGGGACCGTTCCGAGGTCTTCGCGTCTGGTCGCATGTACTCCCTGTCACCTTTTGGAGTGCTGCCGTGACCAGCTCGGCTTCTTCGGCGGTCAGCGACCTGAGATGGCGCTCGACCTCCCCCTCGTAGACGGTCTGCATCTCCTTCAGCATCTTGGCTCCGGCGGGCGTCAGCTCCGCCTGCAGGCTTCGCCGGTCCTCCGCGCAGGACACCCGCTCGAGACAGCCCGCTTCCACGAGCCGGTCAACGAGCTTGGTGATCCCGCCGCGGCTCAGCGTCAGCCACTCGGCGAGCTCGCTCATGCGCGGGCGGCCGGTGGGGCTACGCTTGATCGCCCACAGCACTTCGAACCAGCTCAGCGGAGGAAGGTCCGCAGCGGCCAGCGTCCTCTGAATGTGCTCGGTCACGGCGGCGTGGCTTGTGACCACTGCGCGCCAGGTATCGAGGTGTGCACCAGACGACTCCACGACTCAAATAGTAATCGAGGAAATAGTTGACTCAGAAACTATCTCTGGTAGGATGCTTGCCGCGACAACTATTTCCGCCTCAACTACCGTAAGGGAGAGCCCTCATGGCACGGATCGGCATCATCCTTGGCAGCACCCGCCCCAACCGCAACGGCGAGCAGGTGGCGAAGTGGGTGCTCGACATCGCCTCGCGCCGTCACGACGCCGAGTTCGAGCTCGTCGACCTTCGCGACTATCCGTTGCCGCATCTCGATGAGCCGATGCCGCCCTCGCTCGGCCAGTACCAAAACGAGCACACCAAGCAATGGGCGGAGAAGATCGCCTTATTCGATGGGTTCGTCATGGTGACCCCGGAGTACAACCACAGCACCTCCGGGGTGCTTAAGAACGCCATCGACTACCTCTACGCCGAGTGGAACAACAAGGCGATCGGCTTCGTGTCCTATGGCTCGGCGGGCGGCGCCCGGGCCGCCGAGCACCTGCGCCTCATCGCCGGCGAGCTGCAGATGGCCGACGTACGCCAACAGGTCGCCCTGTCGCTGATCACCGAGTTCGAGAACTTCAGCGTGTTCAAGCCGGGCGACTACAACCTCGCTGCCTTGAACACCATGCTCGACCAAGTCGTCGCCTGGAGCACCGCGCTGGCACCGCTGCGCGTGCCCTCCGCCGCCGCCTGATAGCACCGACATGGAGCCCCAATCAACCCACTAATCCGCTTTGTCAAGCGAGGTCCGCCCACCAGGAATCGGTCCCACGCACGCTTGCGGCTCGTAGCTCGCTGAGGTTGTCAGACCGCGATGACCTGCAGCGCGGGGTGTGCCTGTGCGATCTGGCCATAGTCCTCGTCCTGCGTGACGACGGAGAGCCCGTGCTCGATTGCGGTGGCGGCGATCAGTGCGTCAGTGAGCTTGACGGTTCGGTGGATGCCAGCGCGGCGACAGTCGAATACCAGGCGTGCCCATGTAACCATCACTGCTTCGCTGACTGGGATCGGGTCGGCGGCTCTGGCGAGCGTGAGCGTGTCGGCGCGGCGTGCCCGTGCGGAGGACTCCTGCGCTGCCAGAACGCCGAGTTGAAGCTCGCCGAGCGTGACGACCGACACCGCAACGTGCGCCGGCAGTTCGCCAAGGGGTCGTCCTGTCTCGTGTGCGATGAACACCGAGGTGTCTAGAAGGCCGCTGTCGGGTACGCTCAAAGCTCGTCGAGTGTCTGGCCCGCGAGTTCATCCAGCTCTTGCCGCAGAGCTGGATCGGCGGCGCGATCGGTGAGCTGCCGCCGCAGGTCTGGCCCGGAGAGCCAGCGTGCGCGGCGACCGTGAGGCACGATGTCTGCAACCGGCTCGCCATGCACGGTGAGGGTCACTCGCTCGCCGGCCTTTACGGCGTCGATCACCCGGCCGGTCTGGTTGCGCAGATCCCGTACTCCAATGTCCATGTGCGACATCGTAGCACCTGCTGCCTCGCGATCGAGACGGTCGCGAGGCAGGACAGATATGCCGCGCCACTCCGCTGCGGCGAGCGCGGTCGTTCTACGTGGACACCCGTCGCGGCTTCAGAACGGCTCCCCCAACAGCTCAACCCGCCCCGCGGGCCAGCTGGCGTCACCGCTGAGCGCTTTCCACATCGCCTCCAAGGGCACCTCGATCCGCCCCCCGGGCTGATCGGCCCAGACCGGTGCGTCGATCGGGCGGAAGCCGAACTCGCCGTAGAGCGGCATCAGCTTCGGCATGCAGAAGAGCATCGCTCGCTGGACCTCGAGCTCGCCAGCGAGCTCGAGCAGGCGCTGGCAGAGTAGGCGCGCCAGCCCCCGTCCCCTCGCGCTGCGGGTCACGATCAGGCCACCGAGGCCCGCCACCTGAAAGGGTGGCTCCTGTCCGACCCGCACTTCGGCTAGCACCGTGCCGGCGGCGGCCACCAACCGGCCGTCGTCCTCGCGGACGCCGATGTTCCGAGTCTTGTCGCGCCAGACCAGGTTTTCGCCGATGCCGCCAAACGGCTCGTGCTCGCCCGCGACCAACTCCTCCCAGTAGGGCTCCGAGAGCCTGTCCAGCTCGACCAGCCGCATCCTCTCACTGTAAAGCGAGTCAATCTGTGGCTTCCGGGGCTCCCCGGCCCAGCAGCTCCATCAGCAGGCTATCGTGCCAGCCATCGCCGCCGACGTCGCGCTCATAGCGGCGCATCACGCCGACGGGCCTGAAGCCAGCCTTCTCGTATGCCCGGATGGCGGCCGCGTTGGCCACGGCCGGGTCGATCGTGATGCGGTGGTGACCGCGGTCGTCGATCAGCAGGCGCACCACGCGCCGCACCGCCTCGGTGCCCACGCCGCGGCCGTGCAGGGCGGGATCCACGAACAGGTCGATCCACGCATGGCGGTACCTAGGCACGAGCTCCTCGCCGAACTGGATCAGGCCCGCGACCGCGCCGTCGAGGAGGATCGTCAGGCGGGTCGCGTCGGGCTCGTCGCTCCAGGGGAAGCCCTCCTCGGGGACGTCCCACCAGCGCACGACCTCTGGGGTCCTGTGGATGCGCAGCAACTCGGCCTCGTCACCGGCCACCAGCGGACGCAGGATCATGCCCGGCGCTCCGGGCGCCTCGCAGCGGTCATCATCCCAGCATGACGCTGCTTGCGATCAAGGCGCTGCTGGCCCCGACGTTCGTGGTGGGGGCGTCGCTCGCGGCGCGGCGGTACGGCCCGCGGGTGGGGGGCCTGGTGGGTGGCCTGCCGGTGGTGGCGGGACCGATCCTGCTGGTGTACGCGCTGGAGCACGGGCGGAGCTTCGCGGGGCACGCGGCGGGGGGCACGCTGCTGGGGCTGGTGTCGCTGACGGGGTTCGTGGTGGTGTACGGCCGGTTGGCGGGGCGCGCGCGGTGGCCAGCGGCGATGCTGGCGGGGTGGGGGGCGTTCGCGGTGGGGACGCTCCTGTTCAGCGCCCTGACGGTGCCGGCGGGCCTCGCGCTGGCGCTGGCGTGCGCGGGGTTCGCGCTCGGCCTGGCACTGCTGCCCCGCCCAGCGGGCGAACCGCGCACGCCGGCGCCCCCACCGGCGTGGGACCTGCCGCTGCGGGCGGGGTGCGCGCTGGCGCTGGTGGCAGCGCTGACGACGGCGGCGGGCTGGCTGGGGCCGCAGCTGAGCGGGCTGCTGGCGCCGTTCCCGGTGATCACGACGGTGCTGGCGACGTTCACGCACGCGCAGCGGGGGGCACAGGACACGGTGCGCCTGCTGCGGGGGATGCTGACTGGCTTCGTGGCGTTCGCGCTGTTCTGCTTCACGCTGGCGGTCTCGCTGCGCACGCTGGGGGCAGCGGCGGGGTTCGCGCTGGCGACAGCGGTGGCACTGCTAACCCAGGGGGTGCTGATCGCCCGCGCGGGGCGGGAGCCCGGAGGCATTGCCGCCTACGCGCAACGAGGGCCAGCAGGAGTCACCTCCCACGCGATCGACCCCACCGCGATCGCCGCTGTGGGCGCCGCGCGAGCCGGGGACTCGTAAACAGTTGTGAAAATTATCCCGGAGACTTGACTTTTGCCTTGGGATCTGTGAGGGTGCCCGGTCTGCCGTTGCGCATGACGGGAGTCCACCTGGCGGGAGTCCGTCTGACAACGGGAAAAGCGGACTGAGTAGCGAGGTTCCCATGGCTTCTGAGTTTGACGAGGTATCGAAGCTCCACATCGAGCGGGACGAGAGTGGCGTCGCACGCCAGCTGCACCTGGATGAGCCATACCTGACCACGGCCCGCACGCCCCAGCTCGCGGCAGGCGAGTATCTGGAGAAGTTCGGGGATGTCCTCGGCGTGCAGACCGAGCAGTTGCGCAAGCTCGTGCACTCGCCGGCGGAGGCTCCGGTCGAAGCGCCGGTCGAGTACCGGTATCTCGAAGAGAAGACTCAGTTCGACACGACGACGGTGGTCTTCAACCAGACGTGCCTTGGCCTGCCGGTGTGGGAGGCGGGCATCGCGGTCCAGATCGCCCACTCGCCGATGCGGGTCATCGCCCTGCACTCCACGCATCACCCGGAGGTCCATGTCGAGCCTCCCGCGCCGCGTGCCCTCACACGCCTGGAACGCCTGGACACCAAGGCGCTGACCAAGGCGTTGGGGCTCTCGGGGGACTCGAAAACATTTGATCTGGACTCACTGGCGATCGAGAGCGTGCGCCTGATCGTCTACCGCTACGAGGCCGACCAGCGCGTGCGGGCCGCACCCGAGCCGCCGGAGCGCTCCGAGCGCTCCGAGGAGGAGGCGTTCGGGCACAGCCACGAGCTGCCCCCGGTCCCGCTCCCTCCGGTGGACCGCCAGCTGGAGGAGGGACAGCACTACGTGGCGGGGGAAGTGATCTTCGTCCTCGGCACCGAGCATGTGCCGGGCCTGCGGTGGGTGGCACTGATCGATGCCCAGACGCTCAGCGTCCTGCTCCTGCGGCCGTTCGTGGAGACGGTCGATGGCCTGATCTTCGCGCACGACCCCACGACCTTGAACGGGGGGCCGCCACCGACGGCGCCCAGCGCGAGCCTGAATCCGCTGCGGACGTCTGTCGTGCTGCCCGGGCTGCAGCCACCCGCTGGCGGCGAATATGCGCTGGCGGGAGACATCGTCGCGCTCAGCGATCTCGAGCCGCCGCCGATCCCCGCGCCGACGGAGCCGATCGGGACGGACTTCGACTTCGACGCGCGCAGCAACGACTTCGCGGCGGTCAACGCCTACTACCACTGCGATCGCTTCTTCCGGCTGATCCGCGACCTGGGGTTCGACCTGGCGGTCTACCTCGGGGGCACGCCGCTGCCCACGGCGGTCGACCACCGGGGGCGCTACGGCAGTGCGACGGGCGTCGAGATCAACGCCCACTGCCTGGGCACCGGCAAATACGGGATCCTCAGGACGACGTTCATGTTGGCGGAGACCACCAACGTGGCGCAGCCGGTGGGCCTCGCGTGCGACTACCGCGTGGTGCTGCACGAGCTGGGGGGCCACGGGATTCTCTACAACCACGTCAACTCCGCGAACTTCCACTTCTCGCACAGCGCGGGGGACAGCTTCGGCGCGGTTCTGAGCGACGCGGAGTCGCGGGCGCCCGACCGCTTCGAATCGTTCCCGTGGATCTCCCTGATCAACCGCCGTCACGATCGCAGTCCCGCCCAGGGGTGGGGGTGGAGCGGGGCCATCGCGCTGCACCCGTTCGGCGCCCTGGACCTCGGGGGCTACAACAACGAGCAGATCCTGAGCACTACGCATTTCCGCCTCTACCGCTCATTGGGGGGGGACTCCACGGAGGTCGAGATGCGTCGCTTCGCGGGGCGCTACGTGGCGTACCTGATCCTGCGCACGGTGGGGAGCCTCACCCAGGCGACGAGTCCCACGGACGCTGCGCACTACGCCTCGGCGCTGATCGGGGCGGACCTCGGCAACTGGACGACGGAGGACCAGGTGGGGGGCGCATACTGGAAGGTGATCAGGTGGGCGTTCGAGAAGCAGGGCCTGTACCAGCCCGCGGGGACCCCGACGCCCAACAACAAAATCGGCTCGCCGCCCCCGGTGGACGTGTACATCGACGACGGGCGCGACGGCGAGTACCAGTATGTCCCCAGCGGGGGTTACTTCGGCTTGCAGCGGTTCTGGGAGACCACC
>DATMPY010000071.1:0-8802 GCA_035566955.1 Solirubrobacteraceae bacterium
CGCTTTGCCGCGCTCTCGAGAATGACCTGGTTGTGCTTGTACCCGTCGTCCAGGTAGCCCGCTGCCGCAGCCTGCATCTGGCGAAGACCAGCGCCGCTCGTCTTGGCCGTCTCGAGCAGCTCGCCCCCGAGAAGGCCGACATGGACACCGCGCGGAAGCAGCGCGGCGCCGCATTCGCGTACGCACAAGACGTAAGCCACGGCCGCTCCGCCAAAGGGGATCGCAACGCCCGACGGACCATGGCCAACTGCTAGAGCAGCTACTGGTACGACGATCGACGCAGCCGCCAACACAGCAGTCGCCTTCTCACGAAGCTGATTCTCGCTCAGCTCTTGCGCCTGAACCGATGAGCGCGAGAGGTCGAGGGCAAGTTCCTCGGGCGTCGTGGCCATAGAACGCAACGATATGCGCGGCGAAGGACGAGTTCCGATCATTGGCGAGCGACCATCCTGGCCGTCATGTGGCCGGTCGGTCATCGGGCTCTAGAATGCCCAAACTGCCATTGCCCGGCTGGACTCGAACAGAGACCTAAACGATCATGAGCCAGCCCACCCCCCCCTTCACGGACGAGCACGAGGAGCTGCGCTCCTCGATCAGGCGCTTCGTCGAGCGCGAGCTCGCGCCCCACGCGCAGGGGTGGGAGGAGGAGGAATGGTTCCCCGACGAGGTCTTTCCCAAGCTGGCTGCCCACGGCTTCCTCGGGCTGAAGTACCCCGAGGAGTACGGGGGGCAGGGCGGGGACTATCTGCACGACGCGATCCTGATCGAGGAGCTCACCCGTACCGGGTCGGGCGGGACCGCCGCGGGGATTGGGGCCCATGTCAACATCGCCACACCCCCCATCTGGAAGTTCGGCACCGAGGAGCAGAAGCAGCGCTACCTCGTCCCCGCCATCCGCGGGGAGAAGATCGGGGCGTTGGCGATCACCGAGCCCGGCGCCGGCTCCGATGTGGCGGCGCTGAGCACCCGCGCTGCGCCGGTGGATGGGGGGTGGTTGCTCAACGGGGAGAAGACCTACATCACCAACGGCGTGCGCGCCCACTTCATCGTTACCGCCGTAAAGACCAAGGAAACGACCCCACCCGCCCGCCATCACGGGATCTCCTTTTTGATCGTCGAGCGCGGCGAGGGCGTCAGCTCGTCCAAGCTGAAGAAGCTCGGGTGGGCCGCCTCGGACACCGCCACGATCGCCTTCGCGGACGTGTTCGTTCCGGCGGAGAACCTGCTCGGCCCCGAGCACGAGGGTTTCAAGCTGATCATGGCCAACTTCCAGTGGGAGCGCCTCGCCATGGCCCTCGGCGCCGCCGCCGCGATGGGGCTCGCGTGGGAGCGCACCGTCGCGTTCGCGCAGGAGCGCAACGTCTTCGGGCGGCCACTTGCCAAGCACCAGGTCACCCGCCACAAGCTCGCCGACCTCGCCACCTCCGTATACACCTGTCGCTGCGTCACCTATGACGCCCTGCGGCGCTTCCATGTCGGGGAGGAGCCCCTGCGCGAGGTGAGCATGGCCAAGCTGCTGACCCAGCGGGCCTCCTACGAGCTGATGGACGCCTGTCTGCAGATCCACGGGGGCGCGGGGTACATGAAGGAGTACTGGGTCGAGCGCGCCGCCCGCGACGCCCGCCTCGGGCCGATCGGCGGGGGCTCCGACGAGATCATGAGGGAGATCTTGGGCCGCGTTCTGGCTCTCTGAGCCGGTGGTCCGCGCAACGGGGGGAGGCACGGGAGGGGGCCCGCCCCCCTCCCGCCAAGACATGAGGGAGATCTTGGGCCGCGTGCTCGCGCTGTAGCCGCGCCGCAGCCCCGCTTGCAGTCCACCACCCGGCGCGGCTGCCTGCCGATGGGTGGTTTGCCGCAGGTGCCTTGAGGAGAACCTACCCGAGTTGGCCCCTGTCGGTCCAAAGGTGTCCAAACCTGCCCGCCCCCGCTCAGGTTCGCGCGCGCGGGAGTCGATGCAACCGCTGTGGCACACGCCCGATTCACATCGCTGCTCGCACTCACCGCCAGCCTGTGCGCGACCGCGGCGATCGGGACCCTCCCGGGAGTTGCCGCCGCGAGCTCCTGCCCCAACGCGAGCCTGACTCCCCAGCCGGACAACATCGGGCTGGTCCGCGCCGCGGTGCTGTGCCTGATCAATCAGGAACGCGAACGCCACGGTGAGAGCGCGCTGATCGCCAACCCCAAGCTCGCCCACGCCGCCCAGGGACACAGCACGGACATGGCCAGCCGCGACTACTTCTCCCACACCGCGCCCGGCGGCGAAACCCCGCTCGACCGGATGCGCTCCAGCGGCTACATCGGTGCCCACCAGGAGGGGTACGTGGTCGGGGAGAACATCGCCTGGGGCACCCTCTGGCTCGCCACCCCCCAGGCGATCGTGGGCGCCTGGATGGCCTCCCCCGGGCACCGCGCCAACATCCTCGAAGCGCGCTACCGCGAAACCGGCGTCGGGGTCTCCCCCCACGCCCCCGCCGCGCTCGCCGAAGGACAGGCCGGGGCGATCTACACGCAGGACTTCGGCACCACCGCCACCGCCAGTCGCTCCTCACACAGCTCCGCCTCAGCGCCACGGGGAGGCCGCTCCGCGCACGGTTCCCACCCACGCTCCTCACACCGCTTCCGCTCGCGCTCCGCGCTACGCCACCACCCCATGGGGGCGGGACGGATAACCTCCGCTTCTCAAACCAGCGAGCAGAGGAGCCACACACACAATGGGAGTACTCGACGGAAAGTCCGCCATCGTCACAGGGTCCGCCCGCGGCATCGGGCGCGCCACCGCAGAGCTGCTCGTCGCAAACGGCGCGCAGGTGCTCATCAACGATCTCGACGGCGACATCGCCAAGCAGGCCGCTGAGGAGATCCAGGGCGAGACGGCGGTATTCGCCGGCGACCTCACCAAGCCCGGCGTGCCCGACCAGCTCGTGCAGAGCGCCGTCGACGCCTTCGGCAAGATCGACATCATCGTCAACAACGCCGGCTACACCCTCGACGCCCCGATCCACAAGATGTCCGACGAGCACTTCCAGGCGATGCTCGACATCCACACCGTCGTGCCCTTCCGCGTGCTCCGCGCCGCCGCCCCCCACCTGCGCGAGCCCGCCAAGCAGGAGCGCGAGGAAGGCAGGGAGGTGTTCCGCAAGGTCGTCAACGTCTCCTCCACCTCCGGCACTTTCGGGAACCCCGGGCAGGCCAACTACTCCGCCGCCAAGGCCGCCGTGGTGGGTCTCACCAAGACCCTCGCCAAGGAGTGGGGCCAGTTCAAGATCAACGTCAACGCCGTCGCCTTCGGCTTCATCGACACCCGCCTCACCCAGGCCAAGGTGGAGGACAACACGATGGAGAAGGACGGCGAGAAGATCCAGCTCGGCATCCCCGAGCAGCTGCGCCAGATGGCCTCCGTGCTGATTCCCCTCGGGCGCCCCGCCACCCCCGAGGAGGCCGCGGGTGGGATCTTCTTCCTCTGCACCCCCTGGTCCAACTACGTCCACGGCCAGACCCTCCACATCACCGGCGGGATGTTCGGGGGGATGACCGGGTAGCCGCACCGCCCGCGGCGTCTAACTATCGTTATACGCAGGTTTTATTTTCGATCATGGGCCGCGCAGGTCCAGCAGGCATCCCGAGAAATACGCCCCCGCAGGCGAGGCCAGGTATGCGGTGAGCGCCGCCACCTCGCCCGCGGAGGTCCCCGCCCCGGGGGCAATCGTCACCGTCGTGATCCCGTGGCGCGCCCACTCGATCGAGAGCGTGCGTGCGAGATTCTCCAAGCCCGCGCGCGCCGCGTCGGCGTATTCGCCCGCATCGGGGCTCGGCGTGAGATAGACGATCCGCCCGCCCCGCCGAGCTGGCGGCTCGCTCGCTTCCGCTGACGGCTCGCCCTCCCCGGCCGCCGTGGGGAGGAAGACGCCGCTCACGACCGCCCGTGTCACATTCCAAGCCGTGTCCACACATACCCGCAAGGCCCGGTGCCCGTCTCCGCCATCCGCGAGCCCGAGCGCGAAGAGACTGGCGCCGTCGACCGCCATCAAATCGATTCCCCCGCTCACAGCCGCGGCCTCCGAGTCGAACGCGGACTCCTCCGCAGACGCCGACCAATAGCTGGACGAGACGCCTGCCCCCAGCGCGACGCACGCGGCCGACACCGCCTCCGCCAGGCCCTCTCCCAGGGTCCCCTTTTCCACGGGCCCCCCGAGGCCGGAGGCCACGTGCACCGCGACTCCCTCCAGGACGCCCGGGCACAGCAGCCTGGATGCGTCGATCGCGCTCAGGGCGCCGCCGGGGGAAATGGGCCGGACTGGAATGGGCCCGATTCGTCGGGTGCCTCGGCGGCGGCGCCCGCGTGGACTTTGCGCAGGTCGAAGAACAGCACCGCCGCCGCCAGCGCCGAGAGCGGCGCGGTGAGAATCCCCACGATCACCCTCACCACCAGGCCCACCCCCGTCCCCGCCGCGGCTGCCCCGAGCTCGATCCCCGAGCCCACCACCCCCACGAGGATCACCAGCAGCAGGATCACCGCGAACACGTTCCACCCGTTGCCCCGCACCAGTTCGCGGCTGCGTCCCAGCGCGCGCAGTCCGCCCGGGCGCTCGATCACCACCACCGGCGCCGCCACCGACCAGATCGTGATCAGGATCAGGCCCGGAATCACGATCAGGATGAAGCCCACCACGATCCCCACCCCCGCCACCAGCCCCACCAGGATCAGCTGGCCGAGCACCGGCGAGGCAGCCCGCAGCAGCTGGCCCGCGCTCGCATCGCGGCGGCCGTCCTGGACGTCCGCCACCAGCTCCACCACCATCCCCGTGAACAGCGTCGTCGCCACCAGGCCGATGATCAGGGCCACGAACGCCAGCCCCGGCGAGGCCGCCACCAGCAGGATGCTGAAGACCCCCGTGATCGCAAACACCACCGCCGCCGCCGGCATCAGCACCGACGCCTGGTCCACGTAGATCTGAAACACCCTGCGGATGATCGCCCCCACGTCGATTGCCCCGTTCACATCGCCCTCCCCATCCGGATCTCCTCCTCCGCTCCCGGAGGACCGCCTGCAACCGTCTCGATCGAGCTGCTCACCTCATCCTCCCATCGTCCGCGGTGCCGTTGTGCCGGGCAACCTTACGCCCCGCCCCCGACGCCTCTGCCAGCGGGTCTCACCCCCTCCCGCCGACCGGGCCGCCACAGCCCCTCCCTGGCACCCAACCCGCCTGCCCCCGAGCGCCCCCCGCGCTCCGCGGGAGCGCACCCACGCGCCGCGGGAGCGTCCCCGCTCACGCCACCGCGGTCGTCTTGGCGCCGCGGCGCTCAGCGCGCACGCGCCTCAACGCACCCTTGCGCCCGTGCTCCTCCAGACCCGCGTACAGCCGCTTGATCGCCGCGAGAACCTCGTCCGCAACCAGTTGCTGCTGCTCCGCCGTGGGCTCCGCCACGCGCTCCCAGCGCATCGCCTCCCCGTACTGCACCGTGATCTCAGGCAGCCGCAGGCGCTTCCAGTTGCGGATTCGCGAGGAGCCGTGGATCGCGATCGGCACCACCGGCGCGCCGGACTCGAGCGCCAGGCGGCCGATCCCCCGCTTGGCCTGCTCCGCCAGCTTGCCGCTGCGCGAGCGTCCCCCCTCGCAGTACATCGTGATCGCGCCCCCCCGTGCGAGGATCGTCCGCGCGGTGACGAACACCTCTTCGTCGCGCGCCCCCCGGCGCACCGGGAAGACGCCGCCGTGGGTGTAGATGAACTGCATCGGCCGCTTGAACAGCTGTGACTTCGCCATGAACCGCACCTTGCGGCGAATGTAGCAGCCCATCAGGAAGTGGTCCATGAACGAGAAGTGGTTGGGCGCCAGGATCACCGCGCCGCTGCCGGGCACGTTGTCGGTCGCGATCGCCCGCGTGCGCAGCAGCGTGTACGCGTACAGCGAAGTCACAAACCGCGTCGCCTCATAGGCCCAGTCGGGTTCTCGCGTGCGCGCACGCTCGTGAAAGCGGTCGAAGTGCTCCTTCGGCCGCGGGTCCGTGTACACCTGCTCGCGCATCGTCGCCAACTCGCTCATCGCCTGCTCTCGCTGCTCTCCCCCACCGTGTGTGTATATGGATGTCGATTCCTGCTTCCCGCAGATGCTTACCTCGCCCCCGCCCCAAGGTTACGCCTCCGCCGCCCCGCTTCCCCGCAGAGCATCTCGCCCCACCGACAGCGCGCGGATGCCTCGCCGGCAAACAACACCGGCAGCCCCCCCCACCACCGGAGCCCCTCGCCGTACCGACAGACGTCCACCCCGCGGCCCCCGGCGTCGTACGGACTCCGGTGCGCCACCACAACGCAACCCGCGGCCGGAGGCCGCTCATAAAAAAAACGGCTCCCCCGCGCGCGCCCGGATGCTGCCGCCGCCATCAGCCGGCCTGACAAGACGACTCGGCCATGGCTATACGAATGGGAGCCTATTGAGTACGCTCTCATTCCTTGTGGGTATGGGGAGGCGTATATGGGTCGCGACGCGACGGTGAGGGGAACCACGAACGCCGTCTTCGGCAGATGGGGCCCGCGGCATCCGCGCCTCGCCGAGTGGGGCAGTCGCTGGGCCCACTGGAACTTCGAAAAGCTCCTCATGCTCCAGGGCCTGCACCCATCGGGCAGCAAGCTGGGTAGATCCCGACTTGCGGCGCTGGAGCAGACGATTCGCGCCGGCCACCAGACCTACGTGCTCGGCATCAGCTCCGGAGGCCACAACTCCGGGGCCGCCCTCGTCCACGTCACCCGGGCGGGCACCGTGGAGCTGATCTGCAACGAGGAGGAGGAGCGCTACACCGCCGTCAAGCACTGCACCGCGTTCCCCCAGCACTCCCTCCGGGAGGTCACCCGCCGCATGCACGCGCTCGGCCTCGGAGTGGAGGATCTGGCGGCGTGCGTCAGCCCCTGGAACTACGCCGGGATCGCCACCATCTACGGCGCCCGCGCCCCCCTGGAGGAGGCCCCCGCCAGCCTCGCCCTGCTACGCCAGCGGATGCCCGGCAACGTCCTCACCGAGGACCGAGACGACCTCCTCAAGACCGCCACCCGCCTCGGCACCCACCTCGGCCTGGACCGCCCCATGCCGATCGTCGGCGTGCGCCACCACGACGCCCACGCCTATTTCAGCTACGCCGTCTCCCCCTTCGCCGAGCTCCCCGAGCCAGTCATGGCGCTCGTCGTCGACGGCACCGGCGACGACACCTCCACCTCGCTCTACCAATGCCACGCCGGTCGACTCACCCTGCTCTGCGCGCAGCCCTCCAGCTACCTCGACTCGCTCGGCTCGATGTACGCCATGCTCAGCTCCACCCAGGGGGGCTGGCCGCCCCTGAGCTCCGAGGGCCGCTACATGGGGGCCGCCGCCTGGGGCGACGGCAATCGGCTCACCAACCGCTACTACCGGCGGCTGAAGCACATCTTCCACCTCGGCCCCCACGGTCAGGTTCGCATCAACCGCGCCCTCGCCAACTGGCCCCGCGGCGGCATCCACAAGCCTTACAGCCCCGAGCTGATCGACATCCTCGGCGATCCCATCCCCCCCCACCAGATGTGGCACCCCGACGCCATCCTCAACGTCGAGGACATCGAGCACGCCGAGATCACCCGCGAGCGCGTGGACAAGGCCGCCGCCGTGCAGATGGTCTTCGAGGACGCCCTCGTGCACATCGTCGACCACCTCATCCGCACCACCGCCAGCAACCGGCTCGTCCTCACCGGCGGCGCCGCCCTCAACTGCGTCGCCAACACCCGCCTGCTGGAATGCTTCGACGAGCCCTGGTACGAGCGCAACCTCGGCCGTAAGCACACCCGCCTGCACATCTGGGTGCCCCCCACCCCCGGCGACGCCGGCACCCCCATGGGCGCCGCCTACGCCTTCGCCATGCGCGCCGGCGCCCGCCCCGGCGCCCCCCTGCAGCACGCCTTCCACTGCGGCCTCCCCCCCACCACCGCCACCATCCGCGCCGCCGTCCGCGCCGAGCCCGCCGCCGCCAGCATCCCGCTTGGCGACTGCTCCGACCCCGACGTCATGCCCCAAGTCGCCGACCTCCTCGCCCACCTCGTGGCCAACGACCGCATCCTCGGTCTCTACCAGGGCGTCGCCGAGACCGGCCCCCGCGCCCTCGGCCACCGCAGCATCCTCGCCAACCCCTGCAACCCCGACACCAGGCGCCTGCTCAACGAGCGCGTCAAGCACCGCGAGCTGATCAGGCCGCTCGCGCCGATGCTCACCCGCGCCGCCGCCGAGCGCTTCTTCCACCTGCAGGACGGAGCCTCCGACAACGACTACAACGCCTACAGCTACATGGTCCTCACCGCCCGCGCCCGCCCCGACGCGCACGCCGCCATCCCCGCCGTGATCCACCACGACGGCACCGGCCGCCTGCAGATCGTCCGTCCCGACGTGGACCCCTTCTGCCACGAGTTCCTCCGCGCCATGGGACGCCGCACCGGCGCCGAGGCATCCGTGAATACCTCCCTCAACGTCGGCGCCCCCATCGCCCACACCCCCGCTCAGGCGCTCGCCACGCTCAAGCGCGCCCACGGCATGGACGGCCTGCTGATGCTCGGCGAGGACTCCCACGCCACCCTCGTGTGGCTCCACGACCGCCCCGACGCCCGCACCCGCCTGCTCGAGTCCGTGCGCGCCTGGGCTCACAGCACCGGCTTTACCCTGCCCGACCTCGCCGCCGCCTCCGTGGGATAAATAGAGAGACGCACCGCAGGTCCCCCAACGTTCCCGCGCGCCTCACCCCCGATTCCCGCTCCGGGCGCGCTCCACCGCGTCGTGCCAGCCCGCCAAC
>DATMPY010000072.1:0-5102 GCA_035566955.1 Solirubrobacteraceae bacterium
TCCACGCCGACCACCGCCTTCCTCCCGTCCGATCGATGAGATCAAACGAGCGTCACGACCCAGCCGGACATCCAGCCGCCACGCCAAGTGGCCTAGTTTTCAAACGGCGCAGGTGGCCCAGTATTCAGCCGGCGCCCACAGGCGTGGCGCAGTCAGCCTGAGACCCCGCCAATCGCGGAAGCCTACGTGGCGCAGTCAGCCTGAGACCCCGCCAATCGCGGAAGCCTGCGTAGCGCAGTCAGCCTGAGAGTCGCCGGGAGCCTGCTTGGTGACTCACACTCAGCCCAAGACCCGCCCATCGGGAGCCTGGGCGCGGTACGCCTAGAAACCGAGCGCGAACTTCGCGTCCTCGCTCATCCGCTCCGGCGACCACGGGGGAACGAAGACCATCTCGCACTCCACCGACTCCACCCCTTCCAGCTCCCCCACGAACTCCTCCATCTGTTCGGTCACCTGCGGGCCAATCGGGCATGCGGGCGTCGTGAGGGTGAAGGTGATGTGCACGCTCGGGCCATCCACCTCCACTCCGTAGACGAGCCCCAGCTCGACGAAGTCCAGGCCGAGCTCGGGGTCGATCACGTTGGAGAGCGCATCGAGGACATCGTCGACCTCGACGGTCGGAGCGGGGACCGGAGATGAGGCTGGCTCGGACACCGATCCTAGTCTAGCCGGCCGGCCCTTGTCAGTTGTCGCAGCCCAGGCGGTCCCACATGTACAGCTGGATGCACTCGCTGGCCAGCTCGTTGGCACGGGCGCGGGAGAGGCGCGGGAGGACCGTGTCGAGGGCCTGGTCCTCGGCGACCCCCTCCTGGAAGGCCTCCTCGCCGCGGAAGCCCGCCGCGATCTTCAGTGCCTCGCGGCGGTTCTCCCCGAGGCTATGGAAGACGCCCTGTAGGAATTGGGTGTTCGCGATCGGCTGGCCCACCTCGAGCGAGGCGTGCCATGCGGCAAGCAGTTGCAAGTCGTCGTCATCGAGGTCCGCGATCGCCTTGGCGTAGTGGACCGAGAGCTCCTGGTCGGGGATGTCGTCGACCCACGCTCTCACCACCTCGCCGACCAGTTGCCTGCGGGCCTCGCGGCCGATCGAGTCAGCAATTACCCGAATCGCGTCTTGAGGTTCGATGAAGCAGAGTGGCATCCCGGCAGACTGTATGCACCAGGGTGGACGGCATTTTTCACGCCCGAGCGACCGGGACCGGCTGTCCGGACTCAGAGATCGAGCGCCTGCTGAGCGCGCTCCAGCGCGTGGTGGTCGAGCACCTCGGGCGAGACGCCCAGTGTGGCGCGCTCCCCGTTGCCCCAGTTGGCGAGCGCCAGGTCGAGCGCTTCCACCGGCACCGACATCGCCTTCGCCAGCTCCCCCGCCCGGTGCTCCAGGTGCATCGGCTCGCCAATCCCGAACACTCGCTTGGCGGCCACCGTGGCCAGGTCGCCATAGCCAGTGCCCGGGGCACCCGAGAAGTACAGGGCCTCCGCGCGCATCTCACACAGCCCGATGCGGCCCACCGTGAGTAGCAGCTCGTAGCGGCCCATCCGCGCCAGGCCCGGGAGCGCGAGCCGCTCGAAGAGCCGCTCGAAGCGTCGTGACGGCGTCCACGCGGGGTCACCCGTGAACGCGTTTACTTGGGGGCCCGCCCCCCGGCCCGCCCCCCCACCGGTCTCCTCGCCAGCCTGCCGGTCCGCACGCTCGGCCCAGTGCAGGTAGGCACGCAGCGTGCCATCTCCGCGTGCCGGGTCGTGGGATGTGCGGGGACCCAGCGGGATCTCCGCAAGATCCGGTAGCTCACCCGCGCGCCAGTCGGCCTCCAAGGCGCGGCGAATGCCTGCAAACGGGTCGGAGCTCTCCAGTGGGGAGAGGTAGGCGCTCAGGAAGCACATCCACAGCGCCTGCTCGGGATCCTCCTGTTCGCGTATCTCCCCGTAGAGATCGGGCGGCGCCGCCTTGAGCGCCAGCAGGCGCCCCTCCGCGAACGCGATCTCCTCCGCCAAGCGGGCCGCGTCCTGGGATGCGCGTAGGCCGGGCACCAGCGGCGAGCGGTAGCCGTCGTCCTCCGCCCGGCGCTCGTGGCTTACCTGCAGCCCCGCCGCGCGGCGCACCCGCGGCGATCCGCCGCGCCGCGCGCCGCCCGCCTGAGCGCGTCCGCCGCCGTGCGCCGCGTCGTCGTCCGAGCTCGAGCGGCGCCCAGAGCGCGCGGGTGGGGCGAGCCCGGGCACCGTCTCCCGACAGATCGGGCAACGCTCGATGAAGCGGTTGTGGCGGCAAAACCTCTGCACACAGGCCAGTTTAGGAGGCCGGTGCCCCGGGGGCTGCGAACACGAAGCGTGACCGACGGCCGCGGGCAAGCTCGTGGGGAGGCAGTCTGGGCGGCAAGCCCCGACCGCCACCCATCTCACCGCAAGGCGCCGGCCTCGGAGGCGAGCGCCGGATGCTGGGCGGCCCGTGGCGCAAATGGCGGCGCGAAGCCCCGCTCGCGGGCGCGCGCCATGCCCGCACGCCGCTCGTCGGCGAGCTCGACCATGTAGTTGGAGAAGTCCACCTGGATCGTGTGCCGCTTGGAGGCCTGGTAGCGGTGGCTCTGGCGGCGCAGCATGCGCTGCATATCCCCCTCCATCTCCACCATGGAGGGCAGCGCGTAGAGACCCGTCAGGTGATCGGCCACCAGCCGACCCTGACCCTCGGCGATCGGCATGATCGCCCCCCACGGCTGGACGAAGCCGATGAAGTACAGCCCTGGGTGCTCCGCCGAGAAGACCCGCTTGTAGAGCACCAGCCGGTTCTCCGGCGCCGACACGAGCCCCTCGTCGAAGAACGGGAAGCTGATCCTGTAGCCCGTGCAGTACACGATCAGGTCGGCCTCCTGCTCGCTGCCGTCCGCGAAGCGCACCCGGGTCCCCGCCAGCTCGGCGATCTCCGGCTTGACCGCAATCGCCCCGTGGGCGAGCCGGTCGAGGATGCGCGAGGAGACCGTGGGGTGTGCCTGTCCGAGGCGGTGATCCGGTCGCGGCAGCCCGTAGCGCTCCATCGGGCCCACCGTCACGCGCGTGATGACCTGCATCCCCCGCAACAGCCACGTGAACGGCATCCGACTCGGCCGCACCCCCGCGTCGAGCGGGCGCCCGAGGATGTACTTGGGCACCACGTGCACCCCCCTGCGCGCCACCAACGTGGTCGAGAGCGCGTGGTAGGAGGCATCAACCGCGATGTCCATCGCCGAGTTGCCCATCCCCACCACCACCACCCGCCGGCCCGCGAGCTGGCCCGGCTCCTTGTATTCGTGCGCGTGTATCTGCTGCCCATCGAAGGAGCCCGGGATTGGTGGTTCCGGCCAGCGCGGGTTCCAGTGGTGACCGTTGGCCACCAGCAGCGCGTCGTAGCGGCGAACCTCCCGTCCTCCCGCAACCCCCTCACCCTCGAATGCAACCTCCCATACGCCATCGTCGCCTTGGCGGGCATGCTCAACGCCGGTCTGGAAGGTGATCTTCTCGCGCAGGCCAAAGTGGTCGACGTAGTCGTTGAAGTAGCGCGCGATCTGGTCGTGACGGGGGAAGTCCGGATAGGAGGCGGGCATCGGGAAGTCCGCGTACTCCATGCGTTCGCGCGAGGTGTTGATGTGCAGGGTGGAGTACGACGAGGACATCCCGTTGCGGTTGCCGAACACCCAGTTGCCCCCCACCGCGTCAGACTTCTCGAAGCAGTCGCACGGGATACCTCGGTCCACAAGCGCCTTCAGAGCCGTGATCCCGGAGGAGCCCGCGCCGATGACACACACCTTGGGCAGCTCTGGGGCGCTCATCGTCCACCCCACACGGCGCCAGGGTCATCAGCGTCCCTCGGCAGCTCCTGGGCGCTCATCGTCTATTCCACCCCAATGCCGGGACTTGCGTGCAGCGGCGGGCCCTCGGGTCCTCCGTCGGCGTCGGCGTGGCCGGGCAGGGCTCCGTCCTCGGGCAGCGGGTCGGTGGACGAGACCTTGCCGTTGCGTTTGGCGGCGAGGTAGCGGTCGACCATACGCGCACACTGGCGGCCCTCGTTGATTGCCCACACGATCAGCGACTGCCCACGGCGGGCGTCCCCCGCGGCGAAGATCCCCTCGACCGAGGTGGCGTAGGGCTTGACCGACTTCACGTTGCCACGCGGGTCCCGCTCCACCCCGAGCTGATCGAGCAGACCCCGTTCGGGCCCCACGAAGCCCATCGCGAGCAACACCAGCTGGGCGGGCAATTCGCGCTCTGTCCCCTCCACGGGCGCGAACGGCGGCGACGGCTGCGCCTGGGCGACGTGTAACGCAGCTACCCCGCCGTCCCCGTCATCGCTGAAGCGAGTGGTGACGATCGAGTAGTCCTGCTCCCCCACGCCCTCCTCGCGGGCCTCCTCCATGGCGTAGCTGAGGCGGTACTTCAGCGGCCACTCCGGCCACGGGGTGCGCTCGTCGGGACGGTGCGTGGGAGGCTCGGGCAACAGCTCCAGCTGGACGATCGAGGCGGCTCGCTCGCGTAGCGCGTTGCCCACGCAATCCGCCCCGGTGTCCCCGCCCCCGATCACCACCACGTGCTTGCCCGCCGCCGTGATCTCGTCGGTCATCTGGGGCTGCTCGACGGTCGGAGCGGGGCCATGCTCGCGGGCCACCCAGCGGTTTCGCTGGTAGAGATAGTCCATCGCGAAGTGGACCCCCTGAAGCTCGCGGCCGGAGACCGAGAGGTCTCGCGGGGTGCGCGAGCCGGTGGCGATCACCACCGCATCGAAGTTCTCGCGCAGCTCCGCCGCGGTGACGTCGCGCCCCACCTCCACGCCGCAGCGCAGCTCCACACCCTCCGCCACGAGCTGCTGCACGCGGCGCTCGACTACGGCCTTCTCGATCTTGAAGTCCGGCACCCCGAAGCGCACCAGGCCGCCCGCGGCCTCGTCGCGCTCCAGCAGTGTCACGCGGTGCCCCGCCCGGCGCAGCTGCTGAGCGGCGGCCATCCCGGCGGGCCCGGAGCCGACCACCGCGACCGTCTGGCCCGTCTCGCGCCGCGGCGAGGGCGGTTCGGGCTTGATCCAACCCTCCTGGAAGGCGCGCTCGATGATGGCGTGCTCGATCTGCTTGATCGTGACCGCGTCG
>DATMPY010000073.1:0-6509 GCA_035566955.1 Solirubrobacteraceae bacterium
CGACCAACTACTGGGTCGACGTCGACTTCGTCCCCACCCCCACCAGTCCCCCCGGCCAGGTCACCAACGTGAGCGCCTCCGCCGGCCTCGGGTCGGCGAGCGTGAGCTGGAGCGCTCCCGCGAGCGGCGGCCCGGTCAGCGCCTACACCGTCACCCCCTACATCGGCTCCAAAGCGCAGCCGACGACCACCGTGAGCGGATCCCCACCCGCCACCAACGTCACGATCAGCGGGCTGACCGGCGGCACCACCTACACCTTCACCGTGCAAGCCTCCAACGCCGACGGCTCCGGGGCGGTCTCCGAACCCTCGAACGCGGTCACCCCGACCGCCCCCACCGCGCCCTCCGCGCCGACGGGAGTCACCGCGACGGCCGGCAACGGGAGCGCCACGGTGATCTGGACCGCCCCGTCGAATGGCGGCAGCCCGATCACCAGCTACACCGTGACCCCATACGTGGGCGCGACCGCCCAGGCCGCCACGACCGTGAGCGGATCTCCGCCGGCCACCAGCGCCACGATCGGCGGGCTGACCAACGGCACCACCTACACCTTCACCGTGACCGCCGCCAACGCCGTCGGCGCCGGGCCCCCGTCCTCGCCGTCGAACGCCGTGACACCCACCGGGTCGACGATCGCCTACCCCGACCTGCAGGTCCTCGTCCCGACCGCCGAGATCTACATCACCCAACCCGAGTTTGGCACGAGGATGCTGGAGTTCGAACACAACACCGCCAACCTCGGCACCGGCCCGTGGGAGGTCCGGCCGGTCTACAACTCCAAGACCGGCATCTCCCAGGGCTACCAGGCTCTCTACACGAGCCCCAGCCCGGGGGTCTGGACCTACGACCATTCGGTCCCGATCGTGGGGCCGATGATCTGGTCTCCCCCAAGCGACTACCGCTTCCCGCTGGACAAGTTCTGGCTCTACAGCTCCACCCCCGCCGGCGGGCTCGGGAGCGTCGTCGCGACGAGCCCCAAGCTCCTCTTCTGTATGACCTCCGACGCCTACGTCGGCGGGGTGCCCAACACGCCCAGCAACAACGGCTACCCGGGCAGCAATTGCGAGAAACCAGAAGGCACCCTTGGTCTGAGCGTTGGCTGGGGCGACGAGTACGACGCCACCGACGGCGGCGAGGGCATCCCGATCACCAGCCTGGCGAACGGGACCTACTGGCTGCGTGCCGAGGTCGACCCCTACCACTACTTCCAGGAATCGAACACCGCCAACGACATCACCGACACCAAGGTGCAGATCGAAGGGACCACCGTCAAAGTGCTCGAACAGACGCACCCCGACTCGACGCCCCCGACGGTCACCCTCACCAGCCCCTCGGCGGAAGCCACCGTCTCCGGGACGGCGACGCTCACGGCAACCGCCGGCGGTCCCCACCCGATCGGCTCTGTGCAGTTCCTGCTCGACGGCGAACCGCTCGGCGCGCCGGTCACCGCACCGCCCTACACGATGAAATGGACGCTCGGGAGCACCCCCGTGGGCAAACACCTCCTCAGCGCGCAGGCGACCGACAGCGAAGGGTTCATTGGCACCGCCGCCGATCTCCCCATCACCGTCAAGGCGGGCTCGAGCGAAGAAGAACACGACACCGAACCCCCGAAGGTCTCGATCGTCAACCCGGTCGCG
Organism: Solirubrobacteraceae bacterium; assembly: GCA_035566955.1. Classification (GTDB taxonomy): domain Bacteria; phylum Actinomycetota; class Thermoleophilia; order Solirubrobacterales; family Solirubrobacteraceae; genus Palsa-744. The sequence continues at coordinate 1,641 of DATMPY010000073.1, forward strand.
GGGCAGACCGTGTCGGGCACAGTGCAGGTCAGCGCCAACGCCTCCGACAACGTCGCGGTGCGCTCCGTGCAGTTCTACCTGGACGGCAAAGCGCTGGGCGAACCGGTGGGCACCTCTCCCTACGCCGTCAGTTGGGACACGACCACCGCTACCAACGCCGGCCATACGCTCACCGCGGTGGCGACCGACACCTCCGGCAACGTCGGCGAAGCTACGCCCGTCAACGTGACCGTGCAGAACCCGGCCGAAGCAAGCCCGTGCTTCGTGATGGACGTCAAATCCGTTGTCGACGGCCACGGCACGGTGACCACGCCGAGCTTCACAACCGCCGAACCCGGGGAGCAGCTGTTCGCGTTCGTGAGCGCCGATGGCCCGGCGGGCGCCGGCAAGCAGTCCGCCACGGTCTCCGGCGCCGGGCTCGTCTGGACGCTCGTCAAGCGGGCGAACTCCCGCTCCGGCGACGCCGAGATCTGGGCGGCGACGGCGCTCGGGCAGCTCAGCAACGTGACCGTCACCTCGACCCTGTCCGCGGGCGGGTACGACCAGTCGCTTGCCCTGATCGCCATGCAGATGTCCAAAGGCGTCGGCGCCTCTGTCGCCGCCGGCGCGGCGAGCGGGGAACCGAGCGTCTCGCTGAAGACCACCGAAGACGGCTCCCTCGTCTTCGCCGTCGGCAACGACTACGACAACGCAATCGGGCGCTCCCTCGGGCTCAACCAGGTGCTCCTGCACCAGGATCTCGACACCGGCACCGGTGACACGTTCTGGTCTCAGTACACCGGCCAGATCACGGGTCCCGCCGGGGAAACGGTGACGATCAACGACACCGCACCGACGAAAGACCAGTGGAACATGGCGGCCGTCGAGGTTCTCGGCGACGGCCCCGGCAATTGAGCGCCCGCACGGAAAATCGCGCTGCCGAGAATCGTTTACTGATCATGAGGTGCAATTACGATGCGAGGTGAAAGCGCGCTAGTCACCGGGGGCGCGGGGGCGGTCGGCTCCAACATCGTCGACCAGCTCGTGGAGGCCGGCGCGCGGGAGGTCGTCGTGCTCGACAACCTCGTGCGCGGCCGGCGCGAGAACCTCTCCTGGGCGCTCGCCAACGGGCCCGTGCGGCTGGTCGAGGGCGACATCCGCAACCGCGAGCTCGTCGCCGAGCTGACCCACGGCATCGACGTCGTGTTCCACCAGGCGGCCCTGCGGATCACGCAGTGCGCCGAGGAACCGCGCCTCGCGCTCGAGGTGATGGTCGACGGGACCTGCAACGTGATCGACGCCGCGCTCGACCACGGAGTGCGCAGGATCGTGGCCGCCTCCTCGGCCTCCGTCTACGGTCTCGCCGAGCAGTTTCCCACCGACGAGTCCCACCACCCCTACGCCAACGACACCCTCTATGGCGCCGCGAAGACGTTCAACGAGGGCCTCCTGCGCAGCTTCCACGCGATGCGCGGACTCGACTACGTGGCGCTGCGCTACTTCAACGTGTACGGACCGCGGATGGACATCCACGGGGTCTACACCGAGGTGCTGGTGCGCTGGATGGAGCGCATCGCCGCCGGCGGCTCCCCGCTGATCCTCGGCGACGGCTCGCAGACGATGGACTTCGTCTACATCGAGGACGTCGCCCGCGCCAACCTGCTCGCCGCGAGCGCCGACGTCAACGACGAGGTGTTCAACGTCGCCAGCGGCACCGAGACGAGCCTGCTCGAGCTCGCCCACCTGCTGATCCAGGCGATGGGCTCCGACGTGTCGGTCGAACACGGGCCCGAGCGCGCCGTCAACAAGGTGCCCCGGCGCCTCGCGGACACCAGCCGCGCGCAAGGGCGACTCGGCTTCGAGGCCGAGGTCGATCTCGAGGAGGGCCTACGGCGCTTGGTCGAGTGGTGGCGCGCCGAAAGCGCCGCCGGTACGGCCCCCACGACGCTCGCTGCGCGATGAGCGCCACGCGGCGAGCGATGACCGCGACTCGGGGGGCGATGACCGCGCCCCGGCGAGCAATGACCGCCACTCTGCCGGCGATGACCGCGCTCCGGCGAGCGATGCCCTTGCCCCGGCCGACGCTCATTCCGCGATGACCGCCACCCCGACGATCCCCGCCTCCACTGGGATGGAGATTCCCATCACGCGCCCCCATCTCGCGGGCGGCGAGGCGGAGGCGGTCGCCGCGGCGATCGCCTCAGGGTGGATCTCCCAGGGTCCCCGCGTGCGGGAGTTCGAGGCGGCGTTCGCGGCCCGGGTCGGCGCGGCGGACGCCGTCGCCACCACCAGTTGCACGACCGCGCTTGCGCTTGCCCTCCATGTGTCCGGCGTGGGGCCCGGGGACGAGGTGATCGTGCCTTCGCTCTCCTTCATCGCCACCGCCAACGCCGTCTGGCACTGCGGCGCGCGCCCCGTCTTCGCGGATATCGACCCCCGCACCTACAACCTCGACGCGGCCGCCGCCGCACGCGCGATCACGCCACGCACGAAGGCGATCATGCCGGTCCACCAGCTCGGCCTTCCCGCCGACATGGACGCCTTCCTCGAGCTCGCCGCCCGCCACGGCGTCACGATCGTCGAGGACGCCGCCTGCGCGATCGGCGCGCGCTACAGGGATCGCCCGATCGGCTCGCTCGGCCCGCTTGCCTGCTTCTCGCTGCATCCCCGCAAGGTGATCACCACCGGCGAGGGCGGCATGATCGCCGTGCGGGACCCCGCGGTCGCCGAGCGGCTGCGGCGCCTGCGGGCGCACGGCATGGACACCTCCGATCTCGCCCGGCACTCCGCTCACGACGTCGTGCTGGAGGCATACCCCGAGCGGGGCTGGAACAGCCGCATGACCGACATCCAGGCGGCGCTCGGGCTCTGCCAGCTGCGCGAGCTCGATTGGATCCTCGAGCGCCGCCGGCTGCTCGCGGAGCGCTACACAGCGGCGCTCGAGCGGATACCCCATCTCGAAGCCCCCTACGACCCCCCCTTCGCCCAGCGCACATGGCAGTCCTACTGCATACGCATCGCCCCCGGCGCCCCAATCGACCGCACCGAGCTGATGCGCGGCCTGCTCCGCGACGGCATTGCCACCCGCCGCGGGGTGATGGCGATCCACGAAGAGGCCGCCTACGCCGAGCGCCCCGAGGTCGGCAGCTCTGAGCTCGTCCCGCGCCCCGACCTCCCGCACACCGAGGCCGCCACCCGCGAGACGCTCATGCTGCCGCTCTTCCCAGATCTATCCGAGGAGCAGCAGGACTATGTGATCGAGCGGCTCGCCGCTTGTGTCCTGGCGTGTGCCGCGTGAGGGAGAGCGCGAGAAGAAGCCGCCGGCTGGCAGCATGCTTCTACGAATCTTCAATTTCGAAGGACGAAAGTTCAGGCCTCGCCAGCGCGTATCTCCTGTGTGCCGATGCGAGCGGTTGATCAACCTGCCACCGTCCGCTCCTCCAGATGGCGGTGGCTGGCGACCTTGATCCTCCCGGCGGCTCTGCTCGCGCTGCTTCCAGCCGTCGCCGCGGCGAGCGAAGAACCGAGCAACTGCGCGTCCGCCCCCAACCCGATCGTCTGCGAGAACGCCCTGCCCGGCGATCCGCCGAGCAACTGGCAGGTGCAGGGTGTGGGCGACCCCACGATCCAGGGCTACGCGACCTCGATGAGCGTCAACGCGGGACAGACCGAGTACTTCAAGATCAACACCCCGTCGAGCTCCTACCACGTCAACATCCTGCGGCTGGGCTACTACGGCGGCAACGGTGCGCGCCTGGTGGCCTCCGGCATCAAACCGACGGCGCAGCTTCCGCAGAGCCAGCCGGAATGCCTGAAGGAATCCGGGACCGGCCTGATCGACTGCGGCAACTGGGCGGTGTCGGCCTCGTGGACGGTGCCGAACAACGCCGTATCCGGGATCTTCATCGCGCAACTCGTGCGCAACGACACCGGCGGGGAAAGCCAGATCCCGTTCGTCGTGCGCAACGACTCCAGCCACTCAGCGGTCCTGCTGCAGACCTCCGACGCCACCTGGGAGGCGTACAACGCCTACGGCGGCAACAGCCTCTACACCTGCACCGTCGCCTGTCCCGGGGGCAGCCCAAAAGCCTACAAGGGCGCATACTCCGTCTCCTACAACCGGCCCTTCGACGGTGGCCTCACCACCGACAACGGCGCCTCCTACGTCTACTACGCCGAATACCAGATGATCTACTGGCTGGAGGAGAACGGCTACAACGTCAGCTACACCAGCGATGCTGAAGTCGACAACAACGGCGCGCTGCTGAAGAACCACAAGGCCTTCATCTCCAGCGGCCACGACGAGTACTGGTCGGCCGGCCAGCGAGCGAGCGTAGAAGCGGCCCGCGAAGCGGGGGTGAACGTCGCGTTCTTCAGTGGTAACGAGCTGTTCTGGAAGACCCGCTGGGGGCCCAGCATCGACAGCTCGAACGCGCCCTACCGGACGTTGACGACGTACAAGGAGACGCACTTCGAAGGGCCCGCCGACCCCCAGGATCCACCCACCTGGACGGGGGCGTGGCGCGATCCGCGCGGTGGCTCGCAGGCCGACGGCGGCCGCCCCGAGAACGCGCTCTCGGGCCAGCAGTTCACGGTCAACTCGGGGACCGCGGACATCACCGTGCCCGGGCGGTACGGCAAGCTGCGGCTGTGGCGCAACACGTCCGTCGCCGGGCTGAAACCGGAACAGACCCTGACGCTCTCCCCAGAAACCGGCACGCTCGGCTACGAGTGGGACGAAGACGTCGACAACGGCTTCCGGCCGGCGGGGGAGTTCGATCTCTCCTCCACGACCGTCAGCGGCGTGCAGGCGTTCACGGACTATGGCAGCACCCTCAACAGCAACGCCACCGCGACGCACCACCTCACGCTCTATCGCACGCCGAGCGG
>DATMPY010000074.1:0-13318 GCA_035566955.1 Solirubrobacteraceae bacterium
GCGGAGGCCGAGGTAGCGGGCGAGGACCTCGCTGCCGAAGTAGCTGGGCGGGGAGAGCCCGGCGTCGAGGGCGACCTGTTGGACGTGTTCGGCGACGTCGCCGAGCCCGAGCTGGTCCACGAGCAGGGCGTCGAAGCGCACGAGGGTGAGGGGAAGTTCGGTCTGCAAGACGATCGGCGGGAGGGCCTCGCGGGCGGCGATGGCGGCCAGCGCGGCGCTCTCGGCCTGCGGTGTCAGATCGCCGGCCCCGGCGAAGCCGGCGCTGCCCAGTTCGCCCATCACCCCGTCGCTCACGACGAGGCGCTGCTGGGAGGCGTCCCAGTTGGCGGCGGTGAGCTTCTTCGCCGGTGTGCGGGCGGCCGGCTTCTTGGCGGTGGTGGCCCTGGTGGTGGTGGCCCTGGTGGTGGAGGCCCTGGTGGTGGAGGCCCTGGTGGTGGAGGCGGCGGCGCCTGGGGGGCCTGTGCTGGCGCGGGCGCTGGCGAGCACGCAGGCGAGCCCGAACGCGAGCACGAGCGCACGCGGCAGGGGGAGGCGGTGGTGCGAGGCGAGGTGACGCACGGGGTTCTATCGACCCGGGGGGCGGGTGCTTGAGCGTTACGGCGTGGCGACGGCGCCATACGTCCAGTCGGAGCCCACGGGCACGGGGGGCGCCCGCTCGGGCCCCGCCGGTGGTTGGACCTCTCCTCCGGCACGCGGCTGGGGGTCGCGTAAGCGGAATAGGAATGTCCCCACGCCCTCCGCGTAGGCACGAGGGGAGCGGATGTGGATGGGGGATCTTTTGAGATCGTCCGCGCGGGCGGGTTGTGCAACCAGGCGCGCGGGCGCGGGGCTTCCGTGCCCCGCGTCGGCTTCATGTGCGCCGATCCAAGCGCCCTCACGGTTGTCCCTTGCTCGCGTGGTCCTACCGGCGGGGTGAGAACCGGCTGGGGTAAATGGGGCCGGGCGGCGTTAGCCCTTGAAAGTTGAGGGGCCGAGGTCGCCGAAGGGCTCGTCGCGCTCGCGCACGGCCTGCCTGAAGCCGACCTCGGCGGCGTGCTGCTGAAAGGCGTAGCCCTCGGGGGTGTGGCGGGCGATGCCGTCGAGCACGGTGCCGAGCACCTGGGTGCTGTGCAGGCCGCGTGAGGCGACCTCCTGGTTGACGAGCAGCTTCATCATCAGCAGCTGGTTGAGGGGCATGCGGGTGATGCGCGCGGCGAGGGCCTCGGTGCGCGCGTCGAGCTCGGCGGCGGGTGGGGCCTCGATCGCCAGGCCCCACTCCAGGGCCTCGGCGCCGGAGAGGGAGTCGCCGGTGAACAGCAGGCGCTTGGCGCGCTGGGGCCCGAGGCGGTGGGTCCACATGGCTGTGGTGGGCGAGCCCCACACACGCGCGGGCGGGTAGCCGATCTTGGCGTCCTCGGCGATCACGAGCAGGTCGGAGCAGAGCGCCATGTCGGTGCCGCCGGCGACGCAGAAGCCGTGGACCTTGCAGATGACGGGCTTGCCGCAGTGGAACAGGGACATGAAGGCGCGGACGTTGCGGCTCATCATGGCGTAGTCGACCATCGGGTCCCACGTGCGGGAGGGGTCGTGGTTGGCGGCCATGACGAGGGGATCCAATGGGGACCCGCCCACCGCGCTCTCGCTCTCGGTCCCCATCCGGCCCTGGCCCTCGGCGCTCTCCACGAGGTCATAGCCGCCACAGAATCCCTTGCCGTTGCCCGCGAGGAGGATCACGTGGACGGCGGGGTCCAGGTCGGCGCGCTCCACGCACGCGACCAGCTCCGTGACCAGTCTGGGGGTGATGCCGTTGCCGCGTTCGGGCCGGTTCAGGGTGATCCGCGCGATCCGGTCGGCCACCCCGTAGGTCATGGTCGCCAGCTCGCTCACGCAGGCGACTTTACATGGCGTGGAGAAGTTGAAACAGGGTCCGGCCAAGCTCACGCGACCGGCACCGCGGAGACCCTTAGCGGTGGCTGTGGCGATGGCCTCGGCCTCGGCGCCCACGGCGGCGGTGTCGATCCCCCCACGGGCTCTTCTTCTTCCGCTTCGTGACGGGGCAGCCCCGGACGGCGATCCGGGTGCGCTGGGCGACCTTGGCCCCGCTCTGGGCGATGATCGTGGTGGGCGCGGCGAGGGCCCCCTTGCAGACGTTCCCGAGGGCGCTGAGGGCGGAGTGTTCGCCGATGGGCAGGTTGACGACGGCGCTCGAGATGGGCACGTCGGGGAGGGTTTCGAAGGTGGAGGTGGTGATCCCGGAGCGCGCGATGTGGGTGTGGCCGACGAGCACGACCTCGAGGCCGTCGCCGCGGAGGATGAGGTCGAGGTCGGGGAAGGCTTCGCCGCCGTGGGAGACGAGGTAGACGGGCCCGGTGAGCTTGCCGGGGAGCGCGGGGGTGGTCACGGTGGCGCCGCCGACCTGCGCGGTGCTGGGGCACGCTCCGGGCGGGGCGGCGGCTTCGAAGAGCGCGGCGGGGCACGCTTTGCGCAGCGTGGTGAGGCGCGCGGGGAGGCGCTCGGGCAGTTGCATCTGGACCTCGCGGAGGTTCGCCTGATGGGGCCCCTGGGCGATCCTGACTTCGATGCTGGCCCCGTCGATCCTGGAGGTCTTCGCGCCGGTGAGCGCGCGGAGGCTCGGTTTGAAGGCGAGCTTGGCGCAGTCGCCGACCTGGAAGGGGGTGGAGAGGCTCTCGACGGCGCCCGCGCTCGAGGCGGGGGTGAAGCCGGTGAGCGCGGATTCGGTGGCAAGGGGGCCGCAGTTGGAGGGGTTGCGCAGGAAGCCGGAGCGGTCGATGGCCACGGTGATGGTGCGCAGGCGCAGGGGGACGCCGCTCACGATGCGCGGCAGGGAGCTCTCGATGAGCACGCGCCCGGTGTAGGTGGCGACGTCGATCGCGGCGCGGGCGACCACGCTGCCGAGGTCGAACGGGCCGGCGCGGGCGGGTACGGCGATCGCGAGCCCGTAGGGGGCGCCGGCAAAGGGGCCGGTCAGGTAGACGCGGCCGCTGAAGGCGTACGGTTCCGGGCCGGCGCCCGCGGTCACGGTGGCCTGGCCGATTTCGCTCGCGGGCGGGCAGGTGCCGGCGCTGGCGTGGGCTTCGTCGCAGAGGGTGACGGCGGGGATCGTGCCGATCAGCCCGGCGGGCAGGGTGGTGTCGATCTGGGAGAGGTACTGCTGGCCGTCGGGGCGGGCGAGGTTGAACGTGAACGAGGTGGGCCCCCCGGCGGTGGCGGAGCGCTCCTGGGTGCTCTGGGTGAGGGCGAACGGCGGCGGGGAGGGGCACGGTGCGCCCGCGTTCGCGGCGGCCGGAAGGAACCCGGTGCCTGCAGCGGCCTGCGGGGGCTGTCCGCTGTAGGGGGTGAGGCTGGCGGCGGGCAGGGCGGCGGCGCAGCTCAGGGGGTTGGCGAGCGGGGCGCGGGGCCCGCCGTCGAAGGTGACGATGAAGTCTTCGAAGGGCACCTGGGGGTCATCCGCGAAGGTGGCGGTCAGGCGGCCGGTCTGGGCGTCGGCCTGGACGCGGCCTTCCAGCCGCAGGCCGACCCCGTACGAGGGGGCTTGGGCGGCGAGGAAGATGCGGTACTCGCGGCCGGATTCGGGGTCCTGGCTCTCCTGGGAGCCGAGGTAGACGCCGCCGCTCAACGTGCCGTTGGGGATTCCGGGGGCGTCGACGGTGACGCTCCCGATCTGCGAGCCGGCGGGGCAGCCGATTGGATTGTCGCTGCCGATCCCGATCTCTTCGTCGGTGCATGCTTGCAGCCCGTGGGCGGCGGCGGGGTTGAGGGTCATGCCTGCGGGGAGGGTGACGGCGGCGCTCTGCAGGTCGGGGGAGCCGGGCCGCGAGGGTTCGGTGGTGAACTGCGGCACGTGCAGGTCCACCCGGGCGCCGTCGGGCTGGTCGGCCTGCGGGGTGTCGGTTGCGAGGGCGAGCGCGGGGTTGAATTCGAGCGCGCTGCAGCCGGTGGCGGTGATGGGGGTGCCGTTGCGCAGGCGGGTTTCCGCGGGGATGGCGATGAAGTCGCCGGGAGCTTCCCAGGAGTCCACGTGCAGCCAGGTGGTCTGCGGCTGGGTGCAGTCGCCGAGGGAGCTTGGCATTGTCAGGAAGGCGTCTGCGGGGGCGGCTGGGTTGTGTTCGTGGGGGACGCCCCAGAAGATCAGCTTGGACTTGACGAGGGCGGGGGCGGTGGGGATGTTCTTGATCTCGAAGAACTCGTGAAAGTCGCCGCTGGTCACATTGCTGTTTTCACCGGTGGGCGCTTCGTTGTGCCAGCTGATGGCGCCTTCGAGATACAACCGCGATTCGAGGCCGAGCAGCTTGACCGCGGTGCTGCTCACTTCGACGCCGAAGCGGGCGGGCTCTCCGGGCCTATGTTCCATGTTGTAGACGGGAAAGCTTTCGGTGACGGTCACGTCGGTGCCGAGCGGGAGCGTGAGCTTGAGCAGCCCGGCGAGGGCTTCGGTGAGCGCGACGGTGCCGGTGGCTTCGTCTTCTCCGACCCTGCTCCCGGGGGGACATTCCGATTTGTCGAGTTGGGCTTCTGTGCAGGTGTTGACCGCTTCGGGGTCGACGGCAAGCCCGGGGGGAAGATCGACCCGCACGTCCTTGACGTGGCCTTCGGGCACCTGTGCCACGCCTTCGGTCCTGGCGTTGAACGCGAACAGGGTGATGCCGAAGTCGGGATGCCCGGCGGCCTGGGTGTAAAATTCAGCTTCGGGGTCGTGGCCTTCGACGTTGCAGGTGGGCTCCTTGCAGGTTCCGGCTTCCCACTGCGCGATGCCGAATCCGGCCCACGCCGTGGGCGTGGGGGCGGCGAGCGCCGCGCCAAATGCGGCGCAGCTAAGCGCGGCAACCGGCAGCCTGCCCGGCCGCAGCCCGATCCATGGGTTGGCGGGGAAATTCATGCGTGCCTCCCTCCTGCCGGAGTCGCTTTGATCCACTGAGGTGACCAATTGGAAGCACCACGTTCATACCCTGGCTGAGTGCTTTCTACGCATACCCTACGCCGGTGCACACGCACGAGTGGGGGATCGGGGGGGCAGCCACCGCAGCCAAGGTCCACGTCCACGCCGGCGGTAAGGGGGCGGTGGCATCGGGGCGGGGGCGGCCATCGCAGCAGCCGACGCCCACGCCCGCGCCGGCGGTAAGGGGGCGGTGGCTCATCGGGGACGGGTTCGGGGACGAGCTGCCGGCCGTGGGGCTCTCGCTGGATAACCTTGCTCTCATGGCGTACACGACCGCGCAGGCGAGGCAGCAGCTGCTGGACGCGGTGGCGGGGGCGACGGAGGAGATTGGGCTGGCGCTGGCGTGCGTGGGGGAGGCGTACGAGCTCCTGGACGAGCACAACGCGGAGCGTCTGGAGGGGGAGCTGTTCCGGCCGCTGCAGATGGCCTACGGCCGGGCGCGGCGCACGCATGCGGAGTTCGCGGAGCGCCACGGCCTGCCGGGGGGCACGTTCGAGTCGGCGTCGGCGGGGGCGCCGTCGAAGGGGGTGAGGGGCTTCCTGGACAGCGCGATGGAGGCGGCGAGCCGGGCGGATAGCGCGCTGGGGGCGTTGCAGGACTCGATGCTGCCGGTGGAGGTGGGCGACGCGGAGGTGCGGGCGGGCCTGGAGGAGGTGCGCAGGCTGCTGGGCGACCTGCGCGGGCGGACCCGCGAGTTGGTGCGCACGTTGGGACGCTGATCTGGCCTGGTGCGGCTCCTGCCACGGTTTCCGCGCGGGTTTCGCCACTGCCATTGAGATTCCCCATAGGCAATCGCAAGATCCCGATAGACGCAACAACGTGGAATATAAGCAAGAGCGATCGCGGTTCTTGCCTCCCCATTCGCAAAAGGGTTTGCGTATGTCGTATAGTGGCGTCGCTTTCCGGCACCTGATGGCGACTCCCGCGATGACCAGCTTGCGATCTCCCGCGTCTGGGCCCCCGTGCGATCTCGGGGGCGGGCTGTGCCGTCGTTGATCGACTACGCGGTTTTGGGTTTGCTGATCGAGCGGCCGAGCAACGGCGAGGAGCTCTACGAGCGGTTCGTCGGCCGGTTCGGGGAGCTCCTGCCGGCGAGCCGGGCGAAGGTGGACGCTGCGCTCGAGCGCTTGGAGCGGGAAGGGCTGATCGCGCAGCCGAGCGCGGCGGTGGTCGCCGATCGACGGTGGGGCGGCGCGGGGTCCGACCGGCTGCTCGAATGAGCGCGGCCGGGCTGGCCCCGAGGCGTCCACTGCTTTGACAACAGCGAGACAGAGGGTGCTCGAGACATGCCCCTCCGGCCACGCTCGCGGGTGGTGGCGCTGGAAGCGAGTCGTTCTTTGCGTGGGGCCGAAAACCTTGGATCTCTTGTCGTAGACCGGATTTTCGCCGTGCCAGTCGGGTGTGGTCGGTGCGCCAACCTGGAGCCCCGGTGGAGAGGGCACGTGTTCGGGTCTTGACAAGAAGCGACACTTATGCTTATGATGACCTTGTCACGGCGGCCGAAGGGCGTTGCCGGACAGACATAGGGTCTGGTTGGGTCCACCCCTTGCGGTCGACCTTGCAGCGCGTAGCAGAGGGGTCCCGGGAGAGGGATCGGAGTCGCTTCGATGAGGGAGTTCATTAGCGTGGTTTCTGAAGGGAGATACGTGCCGGGGATGTGCGCCGCCCGTGCTGAGCGCGATGCTAGATGCGTCAGCTTGACGCTGTCGCATCTCTCTCTCTCTCTCTCTCTCTTGTGCTGAGGGGCTAGCCACTAGCTCTCGCTTTCTGGCGCTTCGGCGCCACTCCGGTCTCGCCTTCGGGCGGGCGGTGGATTCCGCGGCCTCGGCCGGTCTCGCCTTCGGGCGGGCGGTGGATTCCGTGGCCTCGGCCGGTCTCGCCCTCGGGCGGGCGGGGGATTCCGTGGTCCCGCGCCGGGTGGGCTGGAGGGCTGCCGAGCCGATCGTGGGCGGTGCGGCCCTGGCGGGCTGGGGGGCGGTGTAGTGCGCGCGCGTGCCGGTGTCACTGGGCGGAGCGTTGCGAGTGCGCGTTCGGCAGCGGGTGCAGGCTCGGCTGCGCTCTCGCGTTCGCGCCCCGCGCGGATCTCCGGTACCGCGTCGATCCGGGTGACCGGGCGGATCCCCTCGCGTGCGGGCCTGCCCGCCGCGGAGGTCGCGGAGATTCAGCGCTCGCGGCTGCTCGCCGCCGCGGTGGCCGTGATCGACGAGTGCGGATACACGCAGACCTCGGTCGGGCAGATCACCTCTCGCGCGCGGGTTTCGCGGCGCACGTTCTACGAACTGTTCGAGAACCGCGACGCGTGCCTCGCCGCGCTCCTCGAGGACGCCGTCGCGGTCGTCGGGGGTGAGATCGCCCGGGCCGGCCTGGACGGTCTGCCGTGGCGCGAGCGGGTGCGCGGGGGGCTGTTCGCGATCCTCGCGTTCTGCGACCGCGAGCCCGCGCTCGCGCGGGTCTGCGTCGTGCAGGCGCTGCGCGGTGGTCCGACGGTGCTCGCGCGTCGCGAGGAGATCCTCGCGCGCCTCGTCGCCGTGCTCGATCAGGGGCGCGGGGAGGGCTCGCGCGGAGGGGAGTGCACGCCGTTGATGGCGGAGGGTCTCGTCGGCGCGGCGTTCGCGATCCTCTACGCGCGGCTGCTGCGCCGTGAGTGCCGGCCGCGCACCGATCTGCTGGGCGAGCTGATGGGGATGATCGTGCTGCCCTACCTCGGTCCCGCCGCGGTGCGCCGCGAGCAGGGCCGCCCGGTGCCGGTGCCCCCGCGCACACAGAGCAACGCGCCCGCTCCGCCGCAGAGCGCCCGCGACCCGCTGCAGGAGGTCCCGATGCGCCTGACCTACCGCACCGCGCGGGTGCTCGGGTGCATCGCCGAGCGGCCCGGTGTGAGCAACCGCGCGGTCGCGAACTGGGCCGGGATCTCCGACCAGGGCCAGATCTCGAAGCTGCTCGCACGCTTGGAGCGCCTGGGGCTCACCGTGAACACCGGCGAGGGACACACCAAAGGCGAGCCCAACGCCTGGAGCCTGACACCGCTGGGCCACGAGGTCGCACAGCGCCTCGGCACGAACATCCACGACCAGAAAGCAGCCGCATGATGCTCGAGAGACGCACAGCATCGACTTCCACGCACGAGCCGCCGCGCGGGGTCGGCGACCATCCGGATCGCTCGACTGGCCAGCTCGGTCACGGGCGTGCGCTGGGCGCTCCCCTTCACTTCCAGCTTTCGCCGTCGCAGGCTGTGTGCCTGTCGCGGCCTCGTGCCGCCCGGGGGCGGGCCGGCGTCATTTCGGGTTCCGTTGAGGAGGGATGGTTTGATGAACGCTCGTAGGCTGACCTTGACGGCCCTGGCTTCGCTGTGGCTGACCTGCACGTTCGCGACCGGCGCGGGCTCGGCCCTGGCCGAAACGTCGTTCGGCGGCAACGGTAGCGGCGCCGGGCAGTTCGAGGCACCGCAGGGGGTGGCGGTCGATCAGGCCAGCGGCGACGTGTACGCCGTAGACGGTGGGAGCGGTAATCGGGTCAACAAGTTCGAGGCGTCAGGGGAGTTCCTGATGGCATGGGGTTGGGGTGTATCTGACGGCGCCAGCGAACCTCAATCGTGTACGACCTTCTGTCTCGATGGACGAAGCGGGCCGGGTGCGGGGCAGCTCTCGGAACCTCAGGGTGTGGCGGTCGACAACGACTCGTTGAGCTCTTCGTATGGGGATGTGTATGTGGTCGACGCTGAAAACTTCCGGGTTGAGAAGTTTGACTCGTCCGGGAAATTCCTTTTGATGTTTGGTGGGGGCGTGAACGAAGCGACCAGCGGTGATGTGTGTGTCGCGGGCGAAGCCTGCAAGCGCGGAACGCCAGGCACGGCGGATAGTCAGTTCGAATGGGCTTACCGTCGGAGCTTTATCGCTGTTGGCCCGGGCGGGGCTGTCTATGTGGGCGATAAGGCGCGTGTCCAGGTGTTTGAAGCGTCAGGTGCGTGGAAGGAAAACGTCTCGCTGGCGGGCCTGTCGAGCACGGGCAAGGTCACGGCGTTGGCAGTCGACGCTACGGGCGACATGTTTGTGAAGGTCGGTTCCGGAAACGAAGCGGGTGCGATAGCAGGTGTGCGGGAGTTCGGACCGGACGGTACGGAAAAGAGCACCCAATTCGATGCGGGCAGCACGACCATCGAAGCGATCGCCTTGGATGGGTCAGGTGACGTGTTCGTGGCCGACTCCGGTGGTGGCTTTCACGTTTTGGAGTACGACTCGTCGGGCGCGATGCTCGACAGCCTTGGTGCGAACACAGCCACGTTTGGCGCTTTCGGCATGGCGTACGCAAACGCATCGGGAAGCACGCCGGGCGAGCTTTACGTGAGTGGTGGTCATTTTGCTGTGCCGGAAGACGCCAGCAGCATCGAAAATCAAGTGTGGGTGTTGACTCCGCCGGTGATGGGTCCGGCGGTGATCGAGCCGGGTGGCGTGTCGGCGACCCCGCAGCCGCGGGGGCATGCGTCCCTGGATGCGACGTTCGACCCGGGTGGCTTCGAAACGAAGTACCATTTTGAATACGTCGACGAAGCGGATTTCCTGGCGAGCGGCTACGCAAGCGCCTCGAGCACCCCGGGAGTCTCGGTCGAATCGAGCTTGGAAGATTATGCAGCCAGCGTGGCGTTGACGGGCTTAATGCCAGGCCGGGTCTACCACTACCGTATCGTTTTGAATAACCAAGAAGGCACGGTCACGAGCACCGATCAGACGTTCACGGAGATGCCTGCGGCGTTGATCGCGGGTCCGTGGGCGTCGAATGTGGCTGGGACGAGCGCGACGTTGACCGCTGAAATCAACCCGTTGGGGGCGAGCACCGAATACGAGTTGGAATACGGAACGAGTACGTCCTACGGGCAGGCCCTTTCCGGGAGCGCGGGTGCGGGTGAAGGCAATGTTCTGATCAGCCGCCATCTGCAGGCACTGTCGGCTGGTACCACCTACCACTACAGGGTGGTGACGCACAACGAAGTTGGAACTACCGAAGGTCCGGATCACACGTTCAGGACGCAGGTTGCGAGCGGGCTGGGGATGGGGTTGGCTGACGGCCGGGCGTGGGAACTGGTTTCACCGGCGGATAAACATGGCAGTATCATCGAACCGTTTGGTAGGGTCACATTGATTCAGGCTGCGGCAGACGGGCACGCGATCACATATGCGTCGCTTGAAGCCATCGGCGAAGGCGCGCAGGGCAAGGGCCTTGAGTTTCCTCAAATCCTTTCTGTGCGCCAGGCGCCGGGTAGCTGGAGCTCGCAGGATATCTCAGTGCCCCACAGCTTGCCTCCCAAGGGAGAATCCTCAGAAATGGCGAATGACAACCCTGAGTATCGGCTGTTCTCGCCGGACCTGTCGGCGGCCGTCGTCCAACCGGGGCTGAGTCCGTCGCCGTCGCTGTCGCCCGAAGCCAGCGAAAGAACACTGTATTTGCGCGATGATGCGAACGGGAGCTTCCTGCCGCTCGTGACGGCGGCGAACGTACCGGCGGGCACCGAATTCGGCGGGACGGACGACCGCGAAGGAGCTAACACGGTGACGTTCCTCGCGGCCTCACCGGATCTCAGTCACGTCGTGCTCCAATCGCCCTACCCACTCACCGAAGAAGCTACGAGCAACCTGCATTGCGGTCCAAGCACACCCAATTGCTCGCCCGACCATCTGCGGGGTCCTGAGAACCTGTATGAGTGGAGTGCGGGGCGGCTGCGGCTGGTGGACATCCTGCCCGACGGTCACCCGCTGCAGCTTGGCGTAATCGGTCAGGACGGCGCAGGTCCAGATGTAGGTGCTTACCTGGGCGTCGCAAACACAATGGTGGCGCACGCCATCTCAAGCGATGGTCGCTGGGTGGTGTGGCACACCGACGCGAGTGTTGGGGGCGAATCCTACAAGCTCTATGTACGCGACATGGTTGAAAGCAGGACCTTTCAGTTGGGCGGCAGCGGCGCGCGGTTTGAGACGATGAGCAGCGACGGGTCGCGGATATTCTTTCTGGAAGGCGGCGAATTGTACGAGTTCGACACGGCCGACGGCACGCAGACCGATCTGACTGCGAACCACGGCACGGGTGAAAGCAGCGCCGGAGTGCGGGATGCCGTGCTCGGAGCAAGCGAAAATGGCACGTACGTGTACTTCGTCGCGAAGGGCGTGCTTGCAAGCGGCGGCGTGAGCGGAGCCGACAACCTCTACGTACTGCACGACGATGGCAGTGAATGGGCCACGAGATTCGTCGCCACGCTCTCGAGTAAGGACGAACCAGACTGGGGCGGGACAGGATGCGGCAACTCGGCATGTGCAGTGGAACGCCTGCGGGTCACTTCGCGCGTGTCCCCGGGTGGGCGGTATGTGGCGTTCATGTCCAGCAGGCCGTTGACCGGCTACGACAATACCGACGCGGTCAGCGCTCAGCCCGATGTCGAGGTTTACCTCTATGACGCTGTCGCGGACCGGCTGGTGTGTGCGTCGTGCGATCCAACCGGGGCACGCCCGACGGGCCTCCTCGACGAGCCCGGGGTCCTGGTCGACGATGTTGGAGCATGGCCGGGACAATGGATCGCTGGGAATCTCCCGGGCTGGGGCGGAGATTACGAATGGCAGTATCAGCCGCGTTACCTTTCTGACGGCGGGCGGTTGTTCTTCGACAGCGCGGGCGCGCTTGTGCCGCAGGACACCAATGGCCGCGAGGATGTCTATGAGTTCGAGCCCGAAAGCGTCGGCAGCTGCACGGGCGCGAGCGCGACGTTTAGCGAACGCACGCGAGGCTGCGTCAGCCTGATCTCCTCGGGGACGTCCGCGGCGGAATCGGGGTTCATGGACGCAAGCGAAACGGGTGATGACGTGTTCTTCGTCACCTCCAGCAAACTCACAGCCGCGGACTACGACAACAGCTACGACGTCTACGACGCGCACGTGTGCACAAGCGCCGAGCCATGCGTGAACGCACCGGTGTCGCCGCCGGAATGCTCGAGCGGGGACTCGTGCAAGGCGGCGCCGTCGCCGCAACCGACAACCTTCGGCGCTCCCGCGAGCGCGACGTTCTCCGGAGCGGGCAATGTGACGGGGTCCCCATCGGCCGCAGTCGTGACGAGCAAGTCATCGGCGGCGGCGCAGAAGCTTGCACGGGCGTTGAGAGGGTGCCGCGCGAAGAAGAACAAGCAGCAGCGGGCCGCGTGCGAACGGCAGGTCAGGAAACGCTACCCGGCCAAGAAGTCTGATAAGGCCAAGTCGACGAAGAGGGGCAATAGGTGATCATCGTGAGACGTATCTTGCGGGGCGCGCTGGCGTCCATGGTGGCCACCACGCTGCTGCTGGCATTAAGCGCGGTCGGCCAGGCTTCGGCGGCGGAGCCGTGGTGGCACATTACGACGGTCTCCGCACCGCCGAGCGAACCCGGCGGTGAAGGGCGGCTGCTCGTCGAAGCCAGCAATCTCGGCGACGCGATGGTCGACGGGGTGGCACACCCCGTGACCGTGGTCGACAGGCTGCCGGCCGGCGTGAGCGTCACGCACGTGTACGCGGAAGCCGGAGGGGGCGCAAACGCGAGAGCCCTTTCGCGCCATGGGGCTGCCGCGACGTGCGCGTCCACCGCGAAAAAGGTGACGTGCACCTATCGAATGCCGTTGTGGACCTATGAACGGCTGATCGTCGCGATCGACGTGCAGGTTACCCCCGAAGCTGGAGACGGCGAGAATGAAGTGAGCGTCTCCGGCGGCGGCGCGGCTGAAGCGAGCTTCCAGCGGGCGCTGACGCTCGGCTCGCCGCCCTCGCCCTACGGTGTCGACACCTATGAAGTGACACCCGAAGAAGAGGGCGGCGCACCGGACACCCAGGCGGGGTCGCACCCGTTTCAGCTGACGACAACGCTTGTGCTGAACACGCAGAGGGTGCCGATTGCCCCGGGATTCGCAGAAGTGTGGCCGGTCGCGCTGGCGAAGGATCTGCGCTTCAACCTGCCGGCGGGGCTCATCGGGAATCCCGCCGCGGTGCCGCAGTGCAGCGCCCGGCTGTTCGCGGAAAGCGGACGAAACCCCAAAGTTGCCTGTCCGAACAACACGGCCGTGGGCGTCGCGACGACGATCAGCACGTCAACGTTCGGCTTCGGCCTGCCGGGCGGGCGGCCGTTGGCCGCCTCATGGGGGTTGTTTAATCTTGAACCGGCGGTGGGTGAGCCGGCGAGGTTCGGCTTCCAGACGGTCGCGGGACCCGTGATCCTCGATACGTCGGTGCGGACCGGGGGCGACTACGGCATCGTGGTCACCGTGCCGAATATCACCGAGGCCGTCGCGTTCTTCGGCAGTCAGGTGACGTTCTGGGGAAATCCGAGCGATCCGCGGCACGACACCTCACGCGGAGAACCGCGTGGTGGAGGGTGTCT
>DATMPY010000075.1:0-6840 GCA_035566955.1 Solirubrobacteraceae bacterium
CACCGCTCGGCATCTGGCGGCGGGACGAAGTACTCCATCTCCATCTGCTCGAACTCGCGCGTGCGGAAGATGAAGTTACCGGGGGTGATCTCGTTGCGGAAGGACTTGCCGATCTGGGCGATCCCGAAGGGGGGCTTCTTGCGCGAGAACTGCAGCACGTTCTTGAAGTTGATGAAGATCCCCTGGGCGGTCTCGGGCCGCAGGTAGGCGGTGGCGCCGGACTCCTTGACGGGGCCGATGGTGGTCTCGAACATCAGGTTGAAGTCGCGCGCCTCGGTGAGGTCGCACTCCTCGGCTTCCCCCGGATGCTTGGAGGGTTTGCGCCCGCAGGCGAGGTCCCCGAGGTGATCGGCGCGGAAGCGCTGCCCGCAGGTGCGGCAGTCCACGAGCGGGTCGGTGAAGCCCGCGAGGTGCCCGGAGGCCTCCCACACCCGCGGGTGCTGGAGAATCGCGGAGTCCAGCGCGACGATGTCCTCGCGCTCGGAGAGCATCGCGCGCCACCACTCGCCCTTGACGTTGCCCTTGAGCAGCACCCCGTAGTGGCCGAAGTCGTAGGTGGAGCCGACCCCGCCGTATATCTCCGAGGAGGGGAAGATGAAGCCGCGGCGCTTGCAGAGCGCCACGATCTTGTCCATGCTCACCACGTCCACGGCCGCCGGCTTCGGTTTAGCGCTCTCGTGGGAGCGGGCTGTTGCCGCGGGCGCGGCGCCCGTGGACCCGCCCGCTCCGGTCGGCGGGTCTGCGGCTGTGGGCTCGCTCTGAGGGAGGTGCTCAGTCATCGCTGCTGGATGGTATTGGAGCCTCCCGAGACATTGGTCCTGGTGCCCACGCGAGCGAAAGTCCTGCGCAAAAAAACCGATCTTGACATATCCCTCTTGACAAAGCTCGCCTTTTGTGTTTTCATCAATGACAGATGAAGGGGATGACTCCGAGGGACAGGCAGAAGGGGACCGCGACAGGCTGAGAGCGACCGCGGAGATCCGGAGCTTGCTCGAGCGCCGCTACCCATACCTCTCCGGTGGCGCTCGAGGAAGCCTCGGCACACATGGAACGAAGCTCAGTGCCGGTCTCCTCACAGGGCGCCGTGGCCACGGCCACGGCGCCTGATTATTTCTCGGGGTACGCTCCGGCGGTGGCGCGACTGTTGATCGTGGGAGGCGGCTGCCGTGGGCTGGCACTCGCCGAAGCGGCGGGGAGCGCGGGGCACGCGGTGCGCGTGGTGACCCGCGCGCAGGCCCACCGGGCGGGCATCGAGGCGGCGGGCGCGGAGTGCTGGATCGGCGACCCGGATCGCCTGGGCACGCTGCGGGGGGCCCTGGAGGGAGTGGCGATCGGGTGCTGGCTGCTGGGCACCGCGGTGGGCCCGCGGGAGCAGCTGGAGGCCCTGCACGGCGATCGCCTGCGCTCCTTCCTGGAAGGGGCGATCGACACGCCGATGCGCGGCTTCCTCTACGAGGCGTCGGGGACGGTGCCCGCGGGGATGCTCGCCGCGGGAATCGAGGTGGCGCGGGCGATCGCCGCGCGCAACGCAATCCCCCTGACGGTGCTGCGCACCGACCCCGGAGACCCCCGGGGATGGCTGGAGGGGGCGCGCTATGCTGTGGAAAATCTCCTAAAAACCGATCAGGATTCGAACAACACAGGAGGCTTTCCATGCCCGGCTATGTGAAGGACGTGCTCGTGGAGCCGGAGTGGCTCGAGCAGCACCTCGACGACGAGAGCATCCGCATCGTGGAGGTGGACGAGAACCCGCAGCTGTACGCGGAGGCGCACATCCCGGGCGCGATCGGGTTCGATTGGCAGAAGGACCTGCAGGACCAGGTGCGGCGGGACTTCCTCGGCCCCGAGGACTTCGGGGCGCTGTTCGCCAGCCGGGGCGTCTCGAATGAGCACACGATCGTGCTCTACGGGGACCGCAACAACTGGTTCGCGGCGTACACGTACTGGTACCTCAAGTACTACGGCCACGACAAGGTGGTGTTGCTGAACGGCCCCCGGGAAAAGTGGATCGCGGACGGGCGCCAGACGACGGCGGCGCTCCCGTCCCACGCGCCGGCGAGCTTCACGGCGAAGCCCGGGGACGACTCGATCAGGGCGCGCCGCGAGGAGGTGCTGGGCGCGATCGGGGACTCGGTCAAGCTGGTGGACGTGCGCTCCCCGGCGGAGTTCGCGGGGGAGATCATCTCCCCGCAGGGCTACGAGCAGGAGGGCGCCCAGCGCGGGGGGCATATCCCGGGCGCGGCCTCGATCCCGTGGGCGCAGGCGGTGCGGGAGGACGGCACGTTCAAGTCGGCGGATGAGCTGCGGGAGCTGTATGGCGGCAAGGGGGTCCTGGGCGGGGATCCGATCATCGCGTACTGCCGCATCGGCGAGCGCTCGGCGCACACGTGGTTCGTGCTGCACGAGCTCCTGGGGCGGGAGGAGGTCAAGAATTACGACGGCTCGTGGACGGAGTGGGGGAACCTGGTGGGGGTCCCAGTTGAGGTGGGTCCCTGAGAGGCTCCCCAAGATCGAATCCGGACGCGCTCACCTGAGATCGAGTCCGGACGCCCGCCCGCCGAGATCAAGTCCGGACGCCCGCCCGGCAAGAGATCGAATCCGGACGCTCGCTTCCCCAGGAGATCAAGCCCAGAGGCCGTCGGCTCTCCCAAGATCGAGTCCCTCCCCAAGGCGCGCATAGAGGTCGTCGAGGATCCTGGCGGTGGCCCCCCAAATCAGGTGCTCGCCAACTATGTAAGCATCGGTTTCAAAGTTGACTCCACGGCGTTCCATGCGGGTGCGGGTCCTGCCCTCGCGCAGGGCCCGCAGGGGGAGCTCGAGCACGGCGTCGACCTCGTGGGGGGAGGCGCGCCAGGGCTGCGCGGGGGGGACGAGCCCGACGAAGGGGTGGATGAGGTAGCCGGTGGCGAACGTTGAGACGGGGGGGAGCTCGCCGAGCACGGTGACCGCGGCGGGTGCGAGTCCGATCTCCTCCTCGGCCTCGCGCAGGGCGGTGGCACGGAGATCGAGATCCTCAGGGTCGCGGCGCCCGCCGGGGAAGGAGATCTCCCCGGGGTGGCGGCGCAGGTCGGCGCGCCGGCGGGTGAAGACGACGTGGGGCTCCCGCTCGGGGGCGGGCAGGAGCAGCGGCACGAGCACCGCGGCGGGGATCTGCTGCGGCGTGCTCAGCTGGTCGGCCCGGCGGCCGCGTGGAGGGGGGCGGCGAGCTCGAGGCGTTCCTCGAACATGACCTCGCCGTCGAGGGTGCGGTGCACCGGGCACTTGGCGGCGATCACGCGCAGCTTCTGCGCCCGCTCGGGGGGCAGATCCTCGGGAAGCCGCAGGATGAGCTCAAAGCGGGTGGGACAGCCCCGCTCGGCGGGGGTGTACTCGACGGTGACCTCGATCTCACCGATCTCCCAGCCCTTGCGGGCGGCGTACATCTCCATGGTGATCGCGGTGCAGGATGCGAGGCTGGCGGCGAGCAGCTCCTGCGGGTCGGGGCCGGCGTCGCCCCCTCCGGCGTGGAGTCGCTCGTCGACGGTGAGCTGGTGGTCGCGTACGTGGAGGGTGTGCTTGAAAGTTCCGTCGCTGCGCTTCGCTGTGGCCTTCATCATGGTGAGCCTTCCAATCCAGTCGTGAACCTACCACCCCTCCTTGCTACCCATGGTAGTTATGTAGGGCAGCGGGTCAAAGGCCTATACGGCGCGTCAGAGGGGGTTGAAGAGCAGCCCTGTTAGGAGCTTGGGAAAGAAGTAGGTGGACTTCGGCGGCATGTTCTCGCCGGCCGCCGCGACGTCTCTGACCTGGGCCACGGGAGTGGGGCGCATGAGGAAGGCGAGGTCGTACTCGCCGCTCTGCACGAGCTCCAGCGCCTGGTGGGTGTCGCGGGCGTAGCGGAAGTTGTGCAGGTGGGAGATGTCCTCGTCGGAGAGCCCGAGGGGGCCCTTGAGCAGCAGCGCCTCGAGCACCCCGGTGTCGAGGCGCCGGTAGGCCTCCGAGTGCCCCGCGAGAGCGGCGTCGGCGATCGCCTGGCCCTTCAGGGTGAGGCGCAGGGGGCGCCGGTGGTGGGAGTCGATGTAGCCGAGCTGCAGCGGGCCGGCGCCGGGCGGGGGGGCGAGCTCCTCGATGGAGACCTCGGAGATCTCGAAGTCCCGCTGCAACGCGTCGCGCACGGCCTCCCGGCGAGCGTCGTCGAGGCCCTTGACGAGGCGGTGGGTGGGGAACACGGTGAGCCCGGGGTCCTCGAGGGCGACGAGGCACATGAGCACGTAGCGGTGCTCGCCCTCGCCGCCGATCTCCTCGGCGTAGGCGCGGGCGGTCTCGTAGCGGTGGTGGCCGTCGGCGATCAGCAACTCGGCGTGGCGGGTGGCGGCCTGCACGGTGGCGATCGCGCGCCGATCGGAGACCCGCCAGAGGCGGTGGACGGTGCCCTCGGCGTCGGTGGCCTCCCCCCAGGGGCCCTCGGCCGTGAAGGGCTCGAGCGCCCCCCACGCGGCGCGGGTGGGGTCGGAGTAGAGGGAGAAGATGGGGGACATGTTGGCGCGGGTGGCGCGCGTCAGCCGCAGCCGATCCTCGCGGGGCCCGGGATGGGTGCGCTCATGCGGCCGCACCCGCCCGGGTCCGTACTCCTCGATGCGCACCCCGCAGAAGAACCCTCGCCGCGTCTGGTGGCGCCCGTCGGGCCCGGTGTACTCCTGGGTGTGCGCCCACACCGCGGGCTCCCGATCGCGCACGATCGCCCCCTGCAACTGCCAAGCCTCGAACAGCTCCCCGGCGGCCTCGTAGGGATCCCGCCCCCCTTGTCCGCCGGGCTCGTCCTGTTCGTTCGCCCCGTCCGCTGCGCCCTGCTCGCTCGCCCCCCCCGCCGTGCCCTGTGCCCTCGCCCCCCCCGCCGGTGCCTGGGGAAGGTCCACGGCGACCACGTTGTAGGGCGAGCGCCCCGCCAGCTCGGCGCGCTGCGCCGCATCGACCACGTCATACGGAGGGGCCACCACATCGGCGAGGGGCCCAACCACGGAGAGGTCGTAGTGCAGCGCCTGGAGGGCAAGGACATCGGCCATAACGGCCGCGGACCCTAGCAGCGCGCCGGGGCGCCAGTGTGAAGGGCACGTGACGGCTGGCAGCACGGACAGATCCGAGAGTTCCCGGGCAATGCCGGCGCAGGGATGGATGCCGGCGCAGGGATGGATGCTTCCCCTGGTGGAAGGCCGGTGCGATCCCTACCCTTAGTGATCGACGGGGCGTGGCGCAGCCTGGTAGCGCACTCGCTTTGGGAGCGAGAGGTCGCTGGTTCGAATCCAGTCGCCCCGATTTTCGGAGAACAGACCGTCGCTAATCGAACCAGGACGGCCGCCCTTGCGGTCAGCGCCGGAGGCCGTGGCCGTAGAGTCTAAAATGCGCGTATGACCACGCGCAAGCACGCAGCCGAAAACGCGCTCGCCTCAGTACGGGCTGAGGGTCTCGATCCGGGCGTTGCCCAGGTGCTTCTTGATCGGTGGGCGTGCGGTGAGCTTAGCGACGCGCAGCTTGACGACGCGGCCCGGCGGATCGGTGCCGGCGTATCGCTTGACGAGCTGCGCGTGCCAGTGCGGGCGTAGGACTCCCGACTGCGCTACGGGGGTGCTAAACGAGCTGTTCGCAGCGCTGCTTGCCGGGCCTTTCGATTCCGAGCGGCTCGCTCGGGCACTGCGGGAGATGACTCCTGAGGACTACGAACCGCATTGAGAAGCTGCATGCGTCGCTTGAACAGCTTCCCAAGGATAAGCGCCAGTAGGACCCGCCAAGACCCGGACGTCGTGCGCTGGTATATACGGCTTTCAAGGTGGGTCAGCAATGTCAGCTTCGTGGCACCTCGCCGTGTGTGGACGTGAGTGCCGTCCCCGGCGATCGGTAGAAGTGTGGTGTGGCTGGATCGATCGAGCAGCTCAGCTTCGAGTTGACCGCTGGTGGGCTGGCTGAGCAAGAGCGCGCGCTTGCGGGCCTAAGGGCCCGAGCTGGAACCGTGCTCGCAGCAGCCTCCATAGCGGGCTCGTTCTTCGGTGCGAAGACCAGCCATGGTTCTCTTGGCGTGTGGGGCGTGCTGGCCATGGTCTCTTTCGCCCTGTCCGTGGGCAGCGCGATCTGGGTCTTGTTGCCCCATTCGTTCGTGTTTGCATTCCGCGGCGAGACGCTGCTGGCTGAGAGTGACCATCGCGGAGTGTCCGACGTGACGGAGGCGTATCGCACCGCCGGCATCTGGATCGAGCCTCACCTGGAGGCCAATCGCCGCAAGATCGCCGGGCTCTCAGACTGCTTGGCCGTGAGTTGCGCGCTGCTAGCCGCCGAGGTCATCCTCTGGACCCTCAGCCTCATTGGCTAAGCTGCAGTCGTGGCAACCAAGGTGCCCCAGACCACCCCGACGCAGGCCCCGCCGAAGCCCCGGCCACCGGCGCAACTCCCAGCGATCGCGCCGCCCGGCTTCGCCATCCCCGAGAAACGCGGTGGCCTACTAGGTGGCAAGAGCTAGGCTTAGGACAGACCTGGTTCTCATCATGTCGGACCTGGGGCGTCAACGTTGGCCGAACAGGAGCTCGAACCCGACATATCGCCCGCTGTAAGGCTGCCTCGGCTTCGTACTGTTAGCGAGGGAGTCGGGGCGACGCGCGCGGAATGGTAGTTCGAGCTCCCTCATTCGCGAATAGCTATTTGCCCCGGATAAAGTCTGGGTCTGGGAAGTGAAACGGCCGCGCCTTGGTGGGCGCGGCCGTTTCTGCGAGTGGTCGCTCGGTGTGAGCGGTCGGTGGGGAGTTTGTCAGGTGGCCTGGACGGCGAGGGTGTCGAGGTTGTAGGCCAGGATTGCCCATCCGACCCAGCTCCGGG
>DATMPY010000076.1:0-32197 GCA_035566955.1 Solirubrobacteraceae bacterium
GTGGGTCGTGGTGTGGGTGTCGGTGTGGTCGTGTGTCGGTCGCGGTGGGCGTCGGGGTCCTCCCAAGGCGGGTGGTCGCCCCGGGGAGCCGCGTGTGCGTGAGTTGGTCGGGCCGGTTGTGCTACGGGGCCGTCACCGCCCAGGTACCGTTTGCGTTCACCACTCCTGCTTCTTTGGAAAAAGCTCTGTAGCCAACTCCGGTCTTGCCAACAGTCGCGTTGCCGGATTCCTTCTTCCCAAAGTCAAAGGTCACCAGTGGCAACATGTCTTCGGCTTCTCTCGCAAAGACGCATAGATGGCCGCTAGCCGCTCCTGGGTTTTCGAAATTCCCCTTGCATTCGCTGGGGATGAACTGGCTTTGTTTCGGTTCGTGTTCACCTTCTTCTGGGCCGATATAGCGCTCGGAGGACGCAGGAAGCGGTTCGCCGAGGGGGATCGGGAAGGACAGCGCGCCCCAGGACACGACTTCGAAGCCTTTGGCGGGGATGTTCATCACCGCCCATGCACCGGTCTCCGTCTCGCCGGAGGGGAGGGTTTCGGCGAAGCCAGTGGTCCCGTTTTTCCCGTTTTCACCGTTTTTGCCGGGGGGGCCGGTTTCGCCTTTCGCTCCAGCCGCTCCCGTGGGCCCGGCGGCGCCTTGCGGCCCCTGTGCGCCTGCGGGGCCCGCGGGGCCGGCCGGTCCCTGGGCGCCGCTCGCGCCCGCGCTGCCCTTCAGCGCCTTCAGCGCCTTCGGGCTGATCTGCTTGGTCGAGGTGATCACATACCGGCTCGCGGCGTACGCGCCGCCGCTCATCGCGAACACCAACGCGAGCGTCACCGCCACGTTCGCGTAGGTCATACGTCTGCGTATCGCTGAGAGCATCATCATTGGTTATCTCTCCTCCCCTGGGAGTCGAGCGTGCTGGCGCTCAGCGCTACGCACGCGGGTTGAGTTGCGTTTGTTGAAGATCTGGCCGCAGCCGAGCCGGACGCGCATCACGCGGCTGCTTTCTGGTCCCTGCTCGAGCCGAGGCGTTGCGCTACCTCATGGCCGAGTTGTGTGAGCGTCCAGGCGTTCGGCTCGCCCTTGGTGTGCCCGTTGCCGCTGTTGATGGTGAGACCCAGTCGCTCCAGGCGCGCGAGCAGCTTCGAGATCTGACCCTGATCTGCGACCCCCGCGCGGTCGGCGACCATCCGGTTGCTGACCCCCGGCTCCGCCGCGATGCACTCCAGCACCTGCGCCGTGCGGTAGGTCAAGCGCATCCGCACTTCCTGCAACGGGTCACGCCGCGCCGGCGGAGACCCATGCCGCGCCGCCGGGGTCGACCTGGGCGCCGGACGGCGCTGCTCACGACGCGCCGCCTCCGGCCCGAGATAGGGCAGCACGATCATCCCCATCAACTCGCCCAGCAGACCCGTGAGCGGCTCGCGCTCACCACGCGCCAGACGCGCATAGAGAATCCCGAACGCCGCGCCGACCAGGCCCTCCGCGGTCAGCGGGGTGCAGCCGGCCACGCGCGAGCTCTCCCGGCGGCCCTCCCGGCGGCCTTGGTCGATAACCGCGGCGAGGCGCGCGAGGATCTCCTCGCGGCGCGCAAGGATCGCCGGGCCGCCCTGCTGAGAGTGAACGACACAGACCCGCGCGAGCGCCGGCTCACGATCGAAGAACGCGAGCATCACCAGCAGGCCCCCACGCAGGCGCTCCCGCCACGACAGACCCTCGAGACCGGCCTGCTCGAGCTCCCGCTCGAGCATCGCAAGGACATCGTCGAGCAGCGCCGCCAGGCACTCCTCGCGGTTCTCGAACAGCTCGTAGAACGTGCGCCGCGACACCCGCGCACGCGAGGTGATCTGCGCGACCGTCGTATGCCCATAACCCAGCTCGTCGATCGCGCCGACCGCTCCGGCCAGCAGCCGCGAGCGCTGAATCTCCACCAGGCGCCCCTCCGGCGCCGCGATCCGCGCGGGAGCCTGCGCACGCTGCCGCGCGCCGAGCGACACGCCGGACGCCGAGGACACGCGGCGCGACTCAGAGCGCGCCCGGGGAGCCGTCGCAGTCCGCACACGCACCGCTACACCACCCCCCAGCCGCCGCGGGAGATCCCGTAACCCACGAAGAGCTCTCCCTGCCCGACGAAGAAACCCCCGCCACCGACAAAGAACTCCCCGCAGCCCACACCCCATCGACCCACGGTGAATCCCGGTGCTCCACAAGGAGAACCCGGGCGGCGCCAGAGCGCCAAACGACGAGGACCGGCGGCTAGCCTAAGAAGCCAAGAGAGAGAGAGAGAGAGAGAGATGCGTCAGGCTGCTGACGCATCTAGGTACACGCCCCGCCCGGGCCACGCACATCCCCGCCATGTATCTCCCTCTAGAAACCACGCTGAACAACTCCCTCATCGACGACCCAGTCCCTCTCCCACCCGCTTCTCTGTTTCCCTGCGAGCGCTTTCTGTGTGTCAACCACAGGGTGGGATGACCCAACCAGACTCTATGTATGCCCGCCAACCACCCTGGTTGACGATGACAAAATCATCATAGCCACAACACGCACCTCTTGTCAATACCCCTTGGTGCGGGTTACGGGACGACGCCCCGACGCGGGGCACGGAAGCCCCGCGCACACGCGCATCGGACATCAACCTACCCGCGCGGACGATCCCAAAAGGACACCAGGCCAAAGCGCCACCCCCCGATCGTCGGCCACTGCAACGGCCCCCGTCAGCCAAGCGCCCAGAGCAGCAGGTGGGCGGGCACGAGCGCGTAGCTCTCGCGGAAGGACAGCTCGTGCCTGCTCGCCACGATCGCCGGGCGGTCCGGATGTGCCCGTGCGACAGCCGCCGCGGAGCGCAGGTCGATGTCCTTGCGGTACTTCACCTCGACCGCATCGAGCGCCCCGCGGGGCCCCGCGACGAAGTCGACCTCGCCGCCCTTCGCCGTCTGCCAGATGTGCAGCCGCTCGGGGGACGTGAAGGTTTCGATCAGCCGCGCCGGGGGCTCGTAGCGGCGATAGAGCGCCAGCCCGATCAGGTTCTCGATCAGCGCCGGCGCATCCGCGCTGCGGCCCGGGACGTGCTCCAACGCGATCGTGTGCAACAGGGGGTCCGCGAAGAAGACCTTCTTGTCGTTCGAGAGGCTGTTGGTCTGCGACCCCGCCCTCCAGAAGTACACGATGAACAGGAAGTACCCGTCCGCCAACAGCTCGATGTAGTCGCGCAGCGTCTGGTGGCCCGTGGGTCCACGCCTGCGGCTCAGCGGCACGTCCATCGCCCGTGCCATCCTGCTCCAGTCCGTCTTCGAGCCCAGCGAGCGGATCACCCGCTCCAGCAGCGCGTGCGTCGCGGGAATCCCCGCGCCACGGCGCTGAACCTCCCTGACCAGGGAGTCGTACAGCACCCTCCTCACCGCCTCCGAGGGGGATCGCAGGCCCCCGGCGGCCTCCGCCACAGCGGCCGGCAGGCCGCCGAAGCGCGTGTAGCGCTCGAGCGCGTCCTCCAGCGCCGGCCCGTGGATCCGCGCCTCCATCAGGGCCTCCCGGCCCGCAGGGGCGAGGAGTTGCGCGGCGGTGAGCCCCGGGGATGCCGGGATCGAGCGATCGAGCGCCCGCGCGAACACCGCGAAGGACTGCGGCAGCACCAGGTGGTCCACGCTCGCCCCCCGCCGACCCGGCAGGCGCTCGGCCGCGCCCCGACGCAGATCGATCGCCGAGGAACCCGTGCACACCACCACGTCGCGCCGAATCTCCCCCCCATCCCACAGCGCCTTCACCGCCGTCTGCCAACGGGCCACGAGCGTCACCTCGTCGAGCAGGATCACCCCCGCGCCGTCGTGCCCGGCGAGCGCCTTCGCCCGCAGAACCGTCTCCGCGAGCTCCGCATGGGGCCGGCCCTCGAGCAGATCGAGCGCGAGGTAGAGCACCGAGCGCGGAGCTCGCCCCGTCTGGAGCGCCCGCTCCACGAGAAGCTTCAGATCCGTGCTCTTGCCCACCTGCCGCGGGCCGCGCAGGATGTGGATGCCCTCACTGGCGAGGTCCAGCTCCGCCACGAAGTCCGCCGGCAGACGCGTCGCCTGCTTATCCAGCAGCGCCAGGTGGGGGTCCGTCGCCCGCCAGCCCGCATCGGTCCACCACGGGTTCTGCGCCAGAATCTGGCTGTCGGTCAACGCCATACCAGGCAAAAGGTATCACGAAAACCAACTTAGGGTCCCTATTTTGAAAATCGATATGCAAACAATGGGCTCTACTTTGGCGAACTGCACCTGCGCATCGCGAGAGATCGCGGCCCCGCAACCCGGTGGGGCGTCACCACGGTGGACGGAGCCCCGCGAACATCGGGAAGTGACGCACGTTGAGCGTCCACAGCTCCAACCCATTCACCAGCGCCGAGGCGGCCACGCAGTAGTCCACCGCATCGATCCCCGAGTGGCTACGCGCATAGCGCCGCGCGAACATGTCCGCCTGCTCTGCCACCGCGTCGTCCACCGCCACCCAGCGCAGGGCCCGCACCAGCGCATCCGTCGCTCCTCGCTCCGCAGGGCGCATCCCGATCGAGAGCTCAATCCGGGTGAGCACCGACGCCGCCACGACCTCCTCCCGCTCGAATGCCGACCGCAGGAGCTCGCGCGCCGGCTGCACTCCGCGCAGGTAGTCGACCAGCACCGACGTGTCGACGAGGGCGCTCACCCCGTCGAGCGAAGCCTGCGCGCCGTGCCCGAGCGAACCCTCTCCACGAACTCTGCCCCGCCCTCGCCGCGATCCGCCCACCCGCCGAACGCGCTGTCGAGCAACCGCAATCGCTCGAGCTTGGACACCGAGCCATAGCGCTCATCCAGCACACGGCGGACGAGCTCGGCCAGCGAGCGACCGCTGCTGGCCGACTCCTCCCGCAGGCGAGCGTACTGGGCGTCAGTTAGCGTGATCTGTGTACGGTGCATCGTGATGTAATGCTACATCATCCTGGCCCCCAATATAACCAATCCGCGACTCCCAGCCTCCCGATGCTAGAATCACGCATCATGAATGATGCCACAACATCAGCAGCTGTACGACGCACGACCGTCACCGCCAGGCGCTCATCGCTCGACACGCTCGAGGCCGAGGCCCGCCGGCGCGGGGTCGCACTGACCGCCGTACTCGCCGAGGCGATCGACGAGAAGGCCAGCGCCCTGCACGCCGCGCGCCGCCCCCACCTCGGGATCGCCAGATCGACCGATGGCCGCTCCGCCGCCGAGGTGACCGCGCAGCCGATCGCGCAGCCCCCGTCGTAGATGGCCCTGGTGCTCGACACCGGGCCGTTGCTCGCCGCGCTCGACGCCGCCGACCCCGATCACCACCGCTGCGCCACGCTGATCGGCGAGACCCACGAGGACCGCGTCATACCGATCCTAGTGCTCGCCGAGCTCGACTACTGGTGCCACCAACGCCTCGGCGCCGACGCCTGGATCACCTTTCTGGATGACCTGCTGGCAGGCGCCTACCGAGCCGAGACCCCCACACCGGCCGACCTCACCCGCTGCCGCGAGCTCCAGACGCAATACCGCGAGCACTCGCTGGGAGTGGTCGACGCCAGCGTCCTCGCACTCCTCGAGCGACTCGGCGAGACCAGGCTCGCCACCCTCGACCACCGACACTTCGCCATGCTGCGCCCCGCACACGCGGAAGCGCTGCAGCTATTGCCATAGAGCGCGCTGCAATGACCGCGCGAGCCGCCACCGTGCCACGATCCCTCTATTTCCTGCTCGTGCGCGCGCTCCTCCCATGCCAGCGCCCGCCGCGGCTGGCCTTCCTGGCCTTCTTCTTCGCCTTGGCCCTGTGCTTCGGGCAGCCCGTGACCGCGACCTTCGTCTGCTCGTGGATTGCGTCGCCGTTCTGCGCGAGGAATTCCGTCGGGCCCAGGGTCGGGCGACGGCTGCGGGCCGAGGGACACGACGTCCGCGCGCTCGATCAGGAGCCCGCGCTCGAGGGACTCGAGGACGAGGAGGTCCTCGCGCTCGCCTCCGCCGAGCAGCGCATCCTCGTGACCCACAACATCCGCGACTTCCCCAGCATCCTGCGCGACTGGGCCACCGCCCAGCGCTCACACACCGGCGCGATCCTCGTCTACGGCATCGACCACCGCGAGTTCGAGCTGATCGCCCACGGCGTCGAGCGGTGGCTTGCGCTGTACCCCGAGCCCGCCCGCTGGATCGATCTCGCCGCTGTCCTCGACCGCGACTTCGCCTCCGGCTGAGGTCATCGCGCAAGCCGCCTCTCCACCACGCATCCCTATTTCCTCCTTGTACGCACGCTCCTCCCATGCCTGCGCCCGCCGCGACTGGCCTTCCTGGCCCTCCGCTTCACCTTGGCCTTGTGCTTCGGGCAACCGCTGACCGCGATCTTCGTCTGCTGGTGGATCGCGTCGCCGTTCTGGGCGAGGAATTCGGTTGGCATCGTCAGGGTGCCCTTGCAGGGGTTGCCGTTCGCCGCGAGCGCCGAGTATGGGCCCTGTGGGAGTGTTAGTTCGAAGCTGCCGATCGGGTCGTCGGGGACTGTGCGGAATGTGCTGCTCGTGATCCCTTGTTTGCTGATGAACGTTTCCCCGTGCAGGTCGAGGGTCACGCCGTAGCCTTGGAGCACGATGATCAGTTCGGGGAACTTCGCGCCGCCGTAGGAGACGAAGTACGCCGGGCCCGTCAACGGGACCGGGAGGATCGGCGTGGTCGCGGTGGCGTGCCCGACCACCGACGCTGCGGGGCAGAGCGCGGGGTTCGCCACGAACGTCTTTTCCGGGCACGCTTTCTGCAACGTCGGCAGCCTGGAGGGCAGCTGCTTGGGTAGCTCCACTTTGACGAGCTTGATGTTCGTCTGAGTGCCCTGCGGGGCGTTGGGGTAGGTGAGCGTTACGTGCAGGCTCTCCCCGTCCAGCCGCGATGGCTTGCCCGAGGTGGAGGCCTTGAACGTGGGTTTGAACTGCAGGTTCTGGCAGTTCGCCATCTGGAAGGAGTTGGTGACCGTCACCGGGACCTGGTCCGCGGGGTTGGTGAAGTCCGCGCCGGCGCCGTCGACGGTCGCGGCGAAGCTCTCGGGGTCGCAGTTCGTCGGGTTGATCATGAACTGGGGGCGGTCGACGTAGACGCGGATGTCGCGGACGTGGATGACGATCCCTGGCGCCAGGATGTGCGGGATCGGATCGGATGCTTTCGCGTCGACTGTGACGACCGCGGTTTCGGGGTTGATGTTCAGCGCGAAGCGGATCACGACCGTCCCGAGGTCGAACGGGCCGACCTTCGCCGAAGTGATCGAGACGACCGAGAACGGCGCCCCGTTGTACGGGCCCGCCATGTAGACCTTCCCCGGGGTGTACGCCAACACGCTCCCGACACCCGCGCCGACGAGCGTATGCCCGATTTCAGTGTCCTTCGGACAGGACGGTGCGGCTTCCTCCTGCGCGCCGGTGAGGTGCTTGGCCGCTTCGATATTTGCGTCCGGGCAGAACGGGACCCCCGCGAGTTTCGCGGTCAGCCCCGCGGGCAGGATCGAGGTAAAGCGGGTGATCTCCTGTTCGCCATCGTTGCGGGTGATGTGGATGTCCATCGGGCTGTACGCGCCCGCGCTGTTGTTCAACGTCCCCGCAACAATCCCCGGGTGGAACGGCGGAACCCCGCCGGGTGGACACGGGCCATCGCCGATCCCTGTTTCGATCACAGCCGGCGGAGCGCTCGACACGAGCGACGGAGAGAGCGGCGCCGACCATGGCGTCATTGCTGCTTGCGCAGCATAGGACCCGCATGCGGGTGGGCTGACCAGCGGGGAGTTCGCGCCCTGGCGCAGCTTCAGCGTGAACCGGCTGAACGGCACCTGCGGGCTTTCATCGAACGTCGTCACCAGCTGGCCCGTCGTTTCGTTCGGGTCGATCCGCCCAGCGAGTTTTACCACGATCCCCCGCGCTGGGTCCTTCACGACGATATACAGCCCGAGCAGGGTGCCGAACGGGTTTTCGAAAGGCTTTGCGATATAGACGTCGCCTTCGATGCGTTTTTCCAGGAGCACCGGCGTTTCCACTTCGACCGTGCCAATCTTCGATTCCGGCGGGCAACCCGCCCCGGGAGCCGAGGAGGACGTTTCCGATTCGAACTGCGCGACCGTGCACACTCCGAGCCCCGACGCCAGCGACGGGTTCGCCGTGTAACCCACCGGGAGCTTGACCACGCTGTCCTTCAGGTTTGCCGTGGAGAGCGAGAATGGGTTTTCCCACGCCTGGGGCACCACGAGCGACACGTCCAGGCCGCTCGAGGATTCCGCCGAGCGCGTCGTCGCGGCCACTTCGATCAAGGGGCCGAACGGCACGCGTTCGCATTCTGTGAGCGGGCCGACCTCGGTTTCGGCTTCGCTCCATTCGTCGGGGTGCTCCCACGAATCGGCCCTGAGGTGGGCGACATGGGGTTCGCAGCCCGTCGCGTTCGACAGGTACGGCCTGACCGGGATGTTCGCCGGGACCGGATGGGGAGCTTCGCCCTGCCCTTTGCCACTGCCGGTGACGCACCCGCCCTGGATACCCGAGTAGCATTCCAGGCTACGCTGGGCGTCGTGTTCGTGGGAGGCCGGCAGCCCCCACACGGTGACGGACACCGCGCGCGCTTCGAACGCTTCGATGTTCGGGGTCGTGATCGTCAGACCCGAATCGCCAGGTCGCACATTGACCAACAGGGTCTGGATGAGGACACCGGCGGCGTTGAAGCCAAACTGCGCGACCGTGCCGAAGCTCGTGACCTCCATGTTGTAAAGCGGGACCGACGTTTCTTCGGGTTCGGCACCGAACAGGTGGCTGCCGAAGCGGATCGTGCCAATCTGGCTGGCCGGCGGGCATTCGGGGTTCCCCGGCTCGCCGATTGCCCTGTGGCCGATCAGCTGGGCGACGGTGCACACCGGGACCGCCGTGTTGCTACCAACAAAGCCCGCAGGGAGTTCCACGATCGTCGTGCGCACATCGTTGTCGGTCTTCAGCGTCGCGCCAGAGCCAGTGTGAGCGAAATCAAACTGGGTGGTCAGATCCTCATGCGCGCCGGCCTGCGCCGGGGACGGCGTGATGTGAAAGGAGCCAGGCACGATTTCGAACGGGCTCGCGCTCGGCGCAGCAACCGCCCTTCCCGCGGGAGCCAGAGCCAACACTCCCACCACGAGCACCGCTGAGCAGGTGCGCACGCCACGAACACGACACAAAGCACTGCGGATCATCGTCCCACCCTCCCGTTCGCGTTCACATGCTCGCGGCGCATCGCCTTGCGCACGCTCTTCGTCGTCGCCCTCGTGTGGCACGTGCGCTTATTCTGCCTTTTGCACCGCGCCTTCGCCTTCGACTTCGACTTCGGCTTCGGTCTCGCCTCCGAATGGGCTGCCACCAGCAGGTTACCGGCCCCGCGGAAGATTGCGCTCGAGGGGATGAGATCACTCGGGGGCGCAAACGGCGTCGCGCACGCGTCACCTTCGCATTCCACCGTACGCGGCGGTTCGGGAAACCCCCCGCCGATGCGCGCGTCGTAGATGTCCGCCGCCGTGTCATTGTCGGAAGGCAGCAGCGATTCGCGCGTGGCGAAGAACACGTCGCGCCCCGCGCCCGTGGTGCCGAGCAGGATGTTCTCAAAGCCACCACGACCCGAGGTGACCAGCGCAAGACACCCCTGAACGTGCGAGCAGCCGTCGAGACCGTAGCGCCGCCACTCATACACGTCCGAGGAGACCGAATAGCTGATCGACGAATGTTCGCCACCGAAGCTACCCTGTTCCGGTGCGATTTCGCCGTCGACGTCGGACGGCAGGAGGGCGGCAGGGGTGTCGAAGAACACGTAGTCGCCGTTGGCGGAAGCAATCGTGTTCCCACCCTCGGTGGCGTTTGTGAACAAGGCGCTGAGGCGCGGTTCGGGATCGAACGCGGACGCACATGACATGCACTGAACGAGCGACTCGGCGCTGTCGTAACGATACACCTGCATCGTCTGCCCATGATCTGGATCCGCGGAGTGCGGAGTTTCGAGTGCCCGGCCACCCCCGGGAAGACCTGCCACGGTCCCGGCCGCGAAATAGAAGTAGCGCCCATCCGGGCTCGAGGAATAGAAGCTGTTGTGCCCCGTCTTCACGGCGAAGGGGGTAACGAGCAGCAAACGCCGGGCCGGCACGTCGTAGCGGTACAGAAGCTGCTCGCCTTCGCCGTCTCCACCACTGACGATGTACACCGCGCTCAGGTCTTCCGAGACGAACAGGTTTTCACGCTGGACGCCAGTCACGACGCCGCTCGACGGCAGGAATACCGCTTTGCCGGATTCAGCCGTGTACAGGTACAAGCCCGGGTTTTCGCCGCTCCTCTTGTCGAGCAGGACGCTCGAACCATCCGGATTGGCTGCGAGGAACCTGTAGGCACCGAGGTCGAGCGTCTGGGCGGCTTCGCCGCCACCATCGACGCGCACATAGGTGTGCTTCGGTTCAGAGCAGTTCGCGCTCGGTACCGCTTCGAAGAACACCCGGCGCCCGTCGGCGGACACACCCCCCTCGGATGCGCCCACTGCTCCTGCGATCGTGGCGCCGCACGAGCCGATCGTCTTGCCCGACGAGTCGACGTTCGCCTGGCGCAGCCCGCCACCGGAGTATTCATAGAGATCGTCGCCGTGGACCGTGTGGGTTGGGTGCCCGAGCAGCGCGTGGTCTTCGACCTCCAGGATCAGCTTCGAGAAGTCAGCGGACGCGGCCACCCACCCGGGCGCGGCCTGCGCGCGCGGCACGGGCGGAAGGGCGGTGTAAGGGCCGCCCGGGGGACCTGCCTGGAATTCGACGCGGGTCGACAGGCTCGTAGGCGAGGTGGAGAACTGGGCTTCGAGACCAAGGGCAGTCAGATCGGGGGCGAGGACCTCGGGTCTGTAAACGTCCACGCCGGCTTCCGGCTGTGCCGTCGCGGCGGTGAGCCGCCAGCCAGATTCGGTGCGCGAGAAGAAATACGGGCTCTGGCCCTCGTGCGGCCCGTTCCCCCACTTGACAAGCCTCGAGCCGTACTCCAAGCGTTCGCCGTCAGAACCAACGATCGCGCCTTCCTGAGCCACGTTGCCGCCGTAGTTGAAGATTTCCTGGGCGCCTCCCTTGTCGTTGGGGGTGAGCTGCTCGTAGGCGCGGCAGTCGGGCAGGAGCCCCGACAGACCGGTACGGGTAGCTTCGTTGGGGCACGCTGCGGGCGGCTGCACGGGGCCGAGGACGGGGACCGCGAGGGTCTGTTCTTCTCCGGATATCACCTTTTCACCAGGGGACGTGTTGACCGCGGAGATGCGATAACGATAGGTTTCCCCAGGCGTAAGTGCCGGGAGGTCCGCGCCGACATAGTCGGTTTCCGTGCCTTCGAGCGTCCCGTTGCCCGCCTGTTCTCGGGCAGGTGGCCTGCTATGGCCCACGTCGACCGGGGCGGTCGACGTTGCTCTCGCCCACCCGTCCACCTTGAAGTCCTCTTCTGAGACGTATTCGAAGTGGTAGTGGGTGTCGTACGCTTCGCCGCCCTGCTGGGTGACAGCGACCTTGACCGAGCCAGTGGGGGTGAGCCCAGATGCCGCTTCGAGCATGGGCTGGCTAGCTTCCGCGAGGTTGGCCACACCAAAATAGACAGTGTAAGGTCCGCCCGCGGTGCCGTCCACAGTCAGCCCCCCGCCGATCGCTGGAAGGCCCTCAAGGGCGCGCGCAACCGCTTCTACCGACGCGTTGTAGGCGATCGGTACGGTCGTCTGCCCTTTGAACGTGAGCGTAAAGGTGCCACCGGTGGGGGAGCCTTCCAACGTAACGGCCTGTTCCTCGGTCGTCGAGTGGCTGTTGGGGTTCACAGAGCCAACGAGGCGGAGAGATTCACCATCAAGGCCGTGCAGCGCAAAGGTTGTCGCCGACGGAGGGCCGGAGGTCTCGAAGCTGGCGATGCCTCGCTGCTCTTCGCCGGCTGCGTTTTCGGCGAACAGGCGAACCGAGTAGACGGTGGAAGGGCGAAGACCGGTCACGGTTGCATCGACCGTTACTGCGAATCCTTCACCTTTGGCCTTAGCTTCTTCGAGAGCTTCGGCTTCGGCCTGAGAGATCGTTCCTTCCGCGCCGGGCACGGTCACCCAAGACCCAGGATTGCCTGGTTCGGAGGTATATTCGAAGTGCCAGCGGGTTTCGGAGTCTTGGGGGTTGACCCCGTCGGCCAGATGAGCAGATCCAGCGGTTACGTTGCGGATGCTCGGTTCGGAAGATCCGCTCGGTCTGGCGGTAAGAGTTGTGAATGTCCCTCCTTCGCCGATCCCACCCGCGCCTCCTTGGATCCTCGTGCCCTTTTCGTTGGTGGCCTTGACACGGGCGTAATAAGTTGTTTCTGGGGTGAGGCCGGTGAGCTTGGCTTCCAGATCGGCGAAGTCCGCCGGCACGGTGATGAGGCCTTCTGCGCCCGAGGTGAACAGCTTCCAGGACGGACTGTTTTCGGCGGGGACGTGACCTTCTTCCGGAAGCGAATATTCGAAATGATAGGTCGTCTGGGCACCGTTGGAATCCATATGGGCTTTAGCGATAGCGGTGGTACGACCTGTGGCTTCGATGAGGAAGCCTTCTTCCGTGGACAACATCCGAGCGTGGATTTCGGGCTTGGCGATCGCGCCCGTATCGAACTTGACGCTCTGGGTCGATTCTTCGGTAGAGCTGTTGGCGACGAAACGGGCGTAGTAAGAGGTTTCGGGTTTGAGATGGTGAAGTACTCCGTCTACAATGTCGGGCTCTCCTGGCACTCCTTCGTAGCCGAGCGCGATCAGCAGTAGTTGACCTTTGGTGTGGACCGGTTCGACACTGCCGCCGGCGGGCGTCCACGGCGCTTCGCCGGGTTTCTGGGGCGGAGGGGGAGCTTCGCCGTTTCCCAGCGCGGGGGCAACTTCGGCACGCCATTCGACGGGCACGTTTTCCGGGTCGGCCACGGCCATCTGGATTACCGCGCGGGTGGAGAAGATGCGGTCTTCGTGGGGCTGCGCTTCGATATGGATGGGATTGGAAGCGAGAACACCAGTGGCGCTGGCCGCAAGGCCGACGACAGCGACAAGCACCACAGCGCCGCGGTACGGCCGCAGTGTACGCACGGTACCTGCCGGGGAGCGCACGAAGGCCCCGAGTTGCGCAAAGACTCCGGGCTTCGGCGTGGAGGCATTCTTCGCGTCATGCTCTCTGGCTCGCATCTGTTCTCTCCTCGGTCTCGTTCGGTGTCGCGGTTTTCGTGGTCAGATGTCGGTGGCATATCGGCCGTGCGGATGTCGGGCTCCCTGGGGCAGTGGCGTCCCGGGGAGCCCGAACGCCGTCAGACGTGGTGGACTATTCGGCGGTCACCGCCCAGGTGCCGTTGAGGGCCGTGGGACCAGCGGATGAATCGAGGACCCCGAGGAGCGCGCCAGACCGATCGGCCCTGTCCTGGAGAACTGCTTCGCCGCCCATGCACTGGAAGAACTTGTACGCGGCGCAGATATGCGGATCGGAGTTGTTGTTTAGTTCAACTGCCCCAAAGACGCAGATATGGCCTTCTGCGGCCCCTGGTTCTTCGACATTGCCGGTACAGCCCGCCGGTGGGTTGGGGAATTCGTGTTTTTCGATCTCTTCCTGGGTCGGGGCTTTGATATAGATGGCTTCGGGACCGGTGGCGAGCGGGATGCTGAAGCTGATGGCGGTTGAGGCGGAGCCTTCAAGCAGGCCGGTACCTGTCAGATTCGCCTCGATTGCCCAGTCGCCCATCTCGGTCTTGCCCTTGGGGAGGGTTGCGGTGAAGCCGGTCTGACCGTCTTTGCCGTTGCAAACCGCCGTGCTGCCGTTCGCAGAGGTGTACTTGACGCCCCCGGCTTCGCATTCGATTTTCGAGGCTGCGACCCCGGTCACACTCTGTCCCGCAGGCCCGGCAGGCCCAGTCGCCCCAGCCGGGCCA
Organism: Solirubrobacteraceae bacterium; assembly: GCA_035566955.1. Taxonomy (GTDB): domain Bacteria; phylum Actinomycetota; class Thermoleophilia; order Solirubrobacterales; family Solirubrobacteraceae; genus Palsa-744. Next base: position 13,905 of record DATMPY010000076.1, read on the forward strand.
CTCGGGCCCGCGGGACCGGCCGGCCCCGTCGCGCCACCCGCGCCGTTCGCTCCAGCCTTGCCCTGGAGCGCCTTGAGCACCTTCGGGCTGATCTGCTTCGTCGAGGTGATCACATACCGAGTCGCGGCGTACGCGCCGCCGCTCATTGCGAGCACCAACGCGAGCGTTACCGCGAGGTTTGTGTAGGTGATGCGTTTACGTATTGCTGAGAGCATTGGTCTCTCTCCTCCTCTGGGAGTCGAGCGTGCCGGCGCTCAGCGCTACGCACGCGGATTTGGCAGCAGTGCTGAAGATGTGGCCGTGGGTGGCGTCAGTGCGCATCACGCCGCTGCTTTCTGGTCGCCGGTTCCCACGCGCTGCGCGACGTCATGCCCGAGCGCGGTCAACATCCACGCGTTTGCTTCGCCTTTGGCGTGCCCGTTGCCCCTGTTAACGGCAAGACCGAGGCGCGCCAGACGCGCCAAGAGCTTCGAGATCTGGCCCTGGTCGGTGATTCCCACGCGGTTAGCGACCACCCGGTTGCTGATCCCCGGCTCGCTGGCGATGCACTCGAGCACCTGCAAGGTGCGGTAGGTCAAGCGCATCCGGACCTCCCCCAATGGGTCACGCCGCGCCGCCAGGAACACCGAGGGCCGACACCCCGTAGTCAATCCGGCCGCGGGCGCCGGGCGGCTCTGCTCGCGGCGCGCCGCCGCGGGGCCGAGATAGGGCAGCACAATCATCCCCATCAACTCACCAAGAAGATCGCTCAACGGCCGGCGCTCACCACGCGCCACACGCGCATACACGATCCCGAACGCCGCACCGACCAAGCCCTCCGCCGTCAACGGCGAACAATCCGTCGCCCGTGCGCTCTCACCGCGCCCCTCGTCGATCACCCCGGCGAGGCGCGTGAGGGTCTCCTCGCGACGCGCCAACACCGCTGGGCCGCCCTGCTGAGAATGCACCACACACACCCGCGCCAGCGCCGGCTCACGGTCGAAGAACGCGAGAATCACCAACAGGCCCCCACGGAGGCGCTCCCGCCACGGCAGACCCTCCAAGGCCGCCTCGGCGAGCTCTCGCTCAAGCATCCCAAGGACGTTGTCGAGCAGCGCCGCCAGGCACTCTTCGCGGTTCTCGAACAGTTCGTAGAACGTGCGCCGCGACACGCGCGCACGGGAGGTGATCTGCGCGACCGTCGTATGCGCGTAACCCAGCTCGTCGATCGCGCCGACCGCGCCCGCCAGCAGCCGCGAGCGCTGGATCTCCACCAGGCGCCCATCCGGCGCTACCAGCCGCGCGGGAGCCTGGGCGCGTCGCCGCGCGCCGAGCGACGCGCCGCGCGAGGAGGCATCACGCGACGAAGCGCCACGCGATGCCGAGCGCACCCGCGAGCCCGCGGCTGTCCGCACGGACCCCACCGCTACACCGCCCCCCAAACCACACAAGACCCCGGTCCTTCACAAGGAGAACCCGGGCGACGCCGAAGCGCCAAACGACGAGGAGCGGCAGCTAGCCTAAAGAAGCAAGAGAGAGAGAGAGAGAGAGAGATGCGTCAGGCTGCTGACGCATCTAGGTACGCCACCCGAATGAGTCGCGCACATCCCCGCCATGTATCTCCCGCTAGAAACCACGCTGAAGTAACTCCCTCATCGCCGACCCGATCCCTCTCCTACCCGCTTCTGCTTCCCCTGCGAGCGCTTTTGTGTCAACCGCGAGGTGGGATGACCCGACCAGACTCTATGTATGCCCGCCAACCACCCAGGTTGACGATGACAGAATCATCATAGCCACAAGACGCACCTCTTGTCAATACCCCTGTCGCGGGGCACGGGAGGGCGCCTCAGACGCGGGGCATGAACTCGGGCACGTCTAGCTCGCCCACGCCGAGGCCGCCCCGGCGGTCGCGCTCTCGGCGACCCCCGCTGCTGGGGCCGGCGCGCTGCACGCGCGGCTCGCCCGCGGGCTCCTCCAGGCGGCCGCGGCCGCTGGTGCGGGCGCCGCGCTTGGGCTCGTAGCCCGTGGCAACGACCGTGACCCACACCTGCTCCTCCAACTTCTCGTCCACCATGGCGCCGAAGATGATGTTCGCGTCGGGGTGCGCCGCCTCGGAGACCGCCTTGGCGGCCTCGTTGACCTCCCATAGGGAGAGGTCTTTGCCGCCCGTGATCGACAGCAGGATCGAGCGCGCGCCCTCCATCGAGGTTTCGAGGAGGGGCGAGGCGACCGCCTGCATCGCGGCCTCCGTCGCGCGGTGCTCGCCGCCCGCGCCCATCCCGATCCCCAGCAGGGCGCTGCCCGCGCCGCTCATGATCGTGCGCACATCCGCGAAGTCGAGGTTGATCAGGCCCGGGAGCGTCACCAGGTCGGAGATCCCCTGCACCCCCTGGCGCAGCACGTCGTCCGCCACGCGGAACGCCTCCACCATCGAGGTCTGCTTGTCGAGCACGCTCAGCAGGCGGTTGTTGGGGACCACGATCAGCGTGTCCACCTCCTCCGCCAACGCGTCCACTCCCGCGTCCGCCTGCTCCGCGCGCTTGGAGCCCTCGAAGCCGAACGGCTTGGTCACGATCGCCACCGTCAGCGCCCCCACTTCGCGGGCGATCCGCGCCACGATCGGCGCCGCGCCCGTGCCCGTGCCGCCGCCGGCGCCCGCGGTGATAAACACCATGTCCGAGCCCTTCAAGAGCGCCTTCGCGCGGTCGTAGTCCTCCATCGCCGCCGCCCTCCCCAGGTTCGTGTCCGAGCCCGACCCCAGGCCCCGCGTGAGCTCCGCGCCGATGTGCAGCGTGATGTCCGCCGTGGACTGCTGCAGCGACTGCAGGTCGGTGTTGATGGCGAGGAACTCCACCCCCTCCACCTCGGCCTCCACCATGCGGTTGACCGCGTTCACCCCCGCGCCGCCCACGCCCACGACGCGGATCACCGGGTGGATCACCGGGCCGGCCTGGCCGAACGCCCGCTGGCCGATCTCCGACCGGTCCTCCCGCGCGTACACGTCCATCGCCGGGGGGCCCTCCGGCGAGGGGATCCGCTCCTCCTGCGCCGCCCGCGCCGCCCGCGCCGCCGCCGTCTGCGCGCCCGTCTCCGCGGGGGACTCCTCGCGCGCCGGGGTCTCCCCCGCACCGGCGCGCTCCATCATGTTCGCCGGGATCTCCGCGGAGAACACGTTGCGCAGCCGCTCCCGCGGGGTGGGGATGTGCGCCGACTCCTCATCCGGCTCCTGTGCCCGGGCCTTCGGCGCGGCCGGCTTGCTCTCGGCCCGCACCGCAGCGGGCTTCACATCGACGTTCTCCTCAGGAGCCGGGGCGGGGGTCTCCTGTGCGCGCTGCTGGCGCTCCGGCTGGGGCGCACTCGGCGCCGCGGGCTCGGCCTCCGCGTCCGGGAGCTGCTGCTGGCCCTCGTCGGCCTGCGCGTCCTCCTCGGTCTTGCGGAACAGGGCCGTCAGGGGCCCCTCGCGCATGCTTGCGCGTTTACCCTGCTGCGCCATCGACTACGGCCTCCTTCGCGTGGGCCAGGTCCTCCTTGGCGCCGTGGGCCAGCACCTCCTGCGCGAGCTGGCGGTAGGATTGGGCCGCCACCCCCTCGGGCTCGTACTTGAGCACCGACATCCCCTTCACCGGGGCCTCCGCGAAGCGCACCGTCTTGCGGATCCGCGACGCGAACACCCGGTCCCCGAAGTTCTCCTCGAGGATCTCGATCGCCTCCTTGGCGTGGATCGTCCGTGAGTCCACCAACGTGGGAAGAATACCCTCGATGTCGACGTCCGGATTGAGGTTCTCGCGGATCATCGCCAGGGTGTTCTGCAGCTGGATCAAACCGCGCATCGACAAATACTCGCACTGCACGGGGACGATCACCTTGTCGGCCGCCGTCAGCGCGTTGATCGTCAGCAATCCCAGGCTCGGGGGGGTGTCGATGCAGATGAAGTCGTAGTCCTCGCGGATCGGCTCGAACGCCTTCTGCAGCGAGCGCTCGCGGCCGATCATCGTGGACATCGCGATCTCCGCCCCCGCCAGGTCGATCGAGGCGCACGCCACGTCCACCTCGCGCCGGCGCACCACCTCGCGGATCGAGGTTTTGTGGACCAGCACGTCGTACATCGATTTCTCCAGCGTGTCCGGGTCGATGCCCTGGGACATCGTCAGGTTGCCCTGGGGGTCCATGTCCACGCACAGCACCCGGTGGCCCTCCTCCGCGAACGCAGCCGCGAGGTTCAGCGTCGTCGTTGTCTTGGCCACCCCGCCCTTCTGGTTGGCGAACGCGATGACCTTGGCCCGTCCTTGCACGGTACGCTCCGATGCTCGATTGGTGGGAAAGCCTCGCGTGGTTATTCGCACGCCGCAGGGGGATTCCTGCACGGCGCCGGGCGGGAGTTGGCAGAACGGTTGGGATTCCTCGGGCCGATCCTCCGCCGGAAGGGCGGCGGCGGGCGAGGACTCGGCCGCGGGCGGGGATCGCGGCGGCGAACCGGGATCGCCATACCATCCATCCCGTGCCCAGGGGCCATGTGAAGCTCGGACGGCGGCTAGCCGGCAGGAGCGTCGTCATCTGCGCCGGGCCCGGGGGGGTCGGCAAGACCACCACCGCCGCCGCGCTCGCGCTCGGGCTCGCCCGGGAAGGCCAGCGGGTCGCCGTGGTCACGATCGATCCCGCCCGGCGGCTGGCCAGTGCGCTGGGCGTGAGCGAGCTCGGCAACGAGCCCCGGCGGATCGATCCCGAGCTGCTCGCCGCCCACGGGATCGCGCTCCGGGGGGAGCTGTGGGCCACGATGCTCGACGCCAAGGGTACCTTCGACGCCCTCATCGCCCGCCTCGCCCCCGACGAGCGCGCCCGCGAGGCCGCCCTCTCCAACCGCATCTACCAGGAGATCTCCTCCGCGGTCGCCGGCACCCAGGAGTTCACGGCGATCGTCAAGCTCCACGAGCTCCACGCCGAGGGCGGCTTCGACACGATCGTGCTAGACACCCCTCCCTCACGCAACGCCTTGGACTTCCTCGACGCCCCCATGCGCATGACCGGCTTCCTGGAGGGTCGCGCCCTGAAGATGTTCCTCGCCCCCGGCAACCTCGCCGCCCGCGTCCTTGGCCGCGGGACCGCCGTCGTGCTGTCCGTTTTCTCCCGCTTCACGGGCGTCGATTTGATCGCGGATCTCTCCGCCTTCTTTGGCTCCCTCGCCGGGATGGTCGACGGCTTCCGCGAGCGCGCCCACACCGTGGAGGGCCTGCTGCGCGACCCCACCACCGCGTTCCTGCTCATCAGCAGCCCCGAGCCCGAGGCCGCGCGCGAGGCGGTCTTCTTCGCCGAGCGTCTCGCCGCCGCGGGCATGGACCGCGCGGGGGTGATCGTCAACCGCGTCCACCGCGACGGCCTCGAGGGTCACTCCCCCGCCGAGGTGCGGGCCCTGCTGGCGGGGGAGCTGGGCGAGCGGCTCGCCGCGCGGGTGGCCGCCAACCTCGCCGATTTCGACGTGCTCGTGCAGCGCGACCAGGCGAGCATCGCGGGGCTATCCAAGACCCTTGGGGACCCCGACCCGATCCTCGTGCCCCACCTGGACGGGGACGTTCAGGATCTCGCCGGCTTGGATCGGATCGCCGAGCACCTATTCGCGTGAAGGCCCCCGCGCGGCCCCCCCGCGCGGGCCCGCCGCCCCACCTACACGGGGACGTTCAGAATCTCGCCGGTCTCGCCCGGATCGCCCGACAGCACCTCGCCTGAGGACCACTCCTCGGGCTTGCGACCCGGCCCGCGCCGCGCCGTCACTTCCTGGGTCTGCTCCCCCGGCGCGAGCAGCTCCTCGGCGAGGGTCACAAGGTCGGAGGGCAGGTGGCCGCACACCACATCGCGCAGCAGCGCCCGCAGGTGGCCGGCGAGCTCTCGCACCAGGGCGTCGCAACTGGCGTGCTCGACCGCGGCGCCCGTGATCACGGCGCGCTCCAGGGCGATCGCCTTGAGCGTCCGCCGCGTCAGACCGGGGCGTTCCGCGGGCGTGGCGCAGAGCGTTGCCAGCCGGCCGGAGAGCAGCCCGCTGGCGGGTCCCTCGGGCTCGAGCAGCGCCCGCAGCGCGAGCAGGTAGTCGCTCAGCGCCTCCAGTTCCGAGGTCCGTTCACAGCCCATCTCAAAGCGCGCCAGCGCCCACGCGAGCTCGGGCCGGCCGAGCGCCGGGGCGCGCGTCCCGGCGAGCTCGGGGGCGACGGTGCCCAGGCCGTGGAGCGTCTCGATCAGCGCGACCTCACCGGCGTTCGTGAAGGCGGCCGCGTCCAGTTCGTCGAGCGCCCCGCGCAGCCGCTCGGCGCAGAGCGTGAAGTCGCTCTGCTCGGCGAACACGTCCTCCAGCAGGGTCCTCAACACCACGCTCGCGTGTGTCCGCCGATCGCCCCGGCCGATCCGCACGTCGCGGCGGATCAGGTAGCGATCGAGACCCTGCAGGCACTCCAGCAGGCGCTCCGCGGCGGCGTGGGTCTCCAGGTCGGCGAGCATCGGCCAGCGCTCCTGGATGAACGCGGCGGTCAGCGGGCGGTAGCAGTACAGCGCCGTGCGCTGCCCGTGCGCGGCGTTGGCGGCCAGCTCGAAGGGCACCTCCGCGCCGGCGTCCAGTTCGGCTTGCAGGCGCCGCGCGGACTCCTCCACGAAGCGCGTAATGGCCGTCTCGAGCTGGCGTGAGCGCACGGGAGCCAACTTCGCCGGCGCCCTCCGCGCTCCTGCCGGGCGCAGGGGGTCTTGCAGCGCGAGGCACCCCCGGGAGCATGCGCGCGTGACGATCGATCCCCCTTCGAGGCGCTTGCGCCTGCCTGCTCCGACGCGGCCCTGTCAGCCGAGGCGCGTCGTTCTGGCTCTACGCGACCGCCGCCGCGACCCTGGTGGAGATCGCCGAGGTCACGCGATCCTCGCAGCCCTGCACGATCCAGCGCTCGCCGTAGACGCGCATGTCGTCGATGAGCGGCAGCAGCGCGGAGCCCTTCTCGGTCAGCGCGTACTCCACCCGGGGGGGCACCTCGGAGAAGGTGTGGCGCTCCACTATCCCCTCTTCCTCCAAAGCACGCAGGCGCAGCGAAAGCGTGCGCGGGCTGATCCCCTCCAGCGAGCGCTCCAGCTCGCAAAAGCGCGAGCGGCCCGCGGCGAGGTCACGGATCAGCAGCAGGGTCCACTTGCCGCACACGATCTCCGCGGTGCGGCACACCGGGCATGTCTCATCCATCGCCACCCCTTTACTTTACCAAGTGAAGTATAGCTCCCGCCCGGCGAGGGATGATGAGAACGGCGTCCCTTTCCCAACGGTCAGCGGCGGCGGGGTGTGAGGCACCGCTCCCCAGGGGGCATGAACTCACCCGCGGCGCCGCGGGTCAGGCGTCCTCGAAGCTCTCCAGCGGGTGGTCATCGCGCAGGTACTCGGCGAACAGGGGGACGGTGAAGTCGAGCTGCCCCCACCGGGGAGCCCAGACCAGGCCCTTCTGGATCAGTGAGTCACGGTGGACGGACACGCCACGCTGGTCGACGGCACCATAGGCCCGGGCGATCTCGGCGGACCGGTAGGGCGGATCGCCGAGCAACGCCATCGCCGCGAGGTAGCGCTGCTCAGCGTCGGTGGCCATCTGAAAGCGGATGCCGAAGAAGTTACGGGCGAGCGCGTCGCCGACAATCTCGCGCACGGCCTCCACGTCGGCGCCGGCGATCGGCGAAGCCTCAGCGTGGTTCCACAGGTTGAGGCCGTACTCCTGGATGAAGTACGGATACCCTGCCGATTCACGGACAACTCGACGCGCGGCCGCCTCCTCATACGCGACCCCTCGCGTGGCCGCTGGGGAGACCAGGGCAGTCCGCGCGGCAGCCTCCGAAAGCCGACCAAGCTCGTGGTACTGAAACAGACGATCGGCGTATGGCTTCGCGGACATCAACCGGACCTGCAGGTCGGGTAAGCCGGCGCCAACCATTGCAACGGGAAGGGCGTGGCGGCTGACCGCCTGGAAGGCAATGCAGATCGCCGCTAGCGATGGGGCATCGAGGTGGTGCATCTCGTCGATCAGGAACAGAGCTCCGGCGCCGGTGGCCCGCGCCACCTCGCCGATCTCGCCAACAAGGTCGCTGAGGTCCTGCTCCGGGTCGCCGGAGTCCGCGATCCCCGACGCAGCTTGGACGTCGAGCTTGAGCTGCACTCCCGAGGGAACCGCGACGCTGAACGCCTTGACGACGCCAAGCGCGCGATCGATGCGCTCCTTCAGCCGATGCCTGCGGCTCATCTCCCGCAGCAGCCGCACAGCCATGCGAGCGAACGTAACGCGAAAGTCGGGCTGGGAGCCGACCTCCTGCACATCGGTCGTGGCCCACCCAGCCTCGCTGGCGAGCACGTCGAGCTCCATCAGCAGGACGGTCTTGCCCACACCCCGCAGGCCAGAGTAGATCAGGCTGCGCTCATAGCCCCCCGCCACGAGGCGCTCGATCAGCGATTGGAAGTTCTCCAGGTCCTGGTCGCGCCCGGCGAGGATCGGCGGCTTGCGTCCGGCGCCGGGGGTGTAGGGGTTGTCGCGCTTGTGCATCGAACTCTTTCTAAGAAGGCGAGTAGGTACGGCAGAAAATGCTAGAAGCGACAGCGGATGGGTGCTTCTAACGTCTTCTAAAGTATTCCTTAGAAAGATATAGAAATCGGCCTCCTCCCTACGGAGCGGGTTTCAGCCTCTCCGAAGTGGGTTGGCGCAGACGGCAGCCTCCTCGGAAGGGGGGTTGGCAGGCGTCAGTCATCCTCCTACGGAAGCGGGTTAGCGCACAGATGCAGCCGCAGGCCGCGTCAGCCCACGGTTACGGGCGGGGCGGCGGGTGAAGGGGGCTGCGGGACGACAGGCGGCGCGGTGGGAGTAGGCGTGAGCTCGGCCGCGCCAGTGCCCGCCGGCGCTCCGTTGCGCCGGGCCTCCACGGAGGCGACGTCCTCCATCGTGGTCCCGCGGCGGCCGTCGGCCTGGACGAGCAGCTTGAAGTCGTGGGGGCTGCTGGCCACGCGCATCGCGTCCTCGTAGGTGACCCGCCCCGCCTTGAGGTGCCCGTAGAGGGCCTGGTCGAAGGTCTGCATCCCGTAGTAGCCCCCGGAGGCGATCACCTCGGGCAGCTTGCCGGTCTGGGAGGGGTCGATGATCATGTCGCGCACCCGCCCGGTCATGCGCAGGATCTCGCACACCGCCACGCGGCCGCCGTCGGCGCCGGGGACGAGGCGCTGGGAGATGACCCCCTTGACGGTGCCCGCGATCATCGAGCGCGCCTGGCCGTGCTGGTGGGGGGGAAAGAAGTCGAGCATCCGGTTGATCGACTCCCCGGCGTCCACGGTGTGGATCGTGGAGAGCACGAGGTGGCCGGTCTCGGCGGCGGAGAGCGCGGTCTGGACGGTCTCCTCGTCGCGCATCTCACCCACGAGGATCACGTCGGGGTCCTGGCGCAGCACGCGCCGCAGGGCGCGCTTGAAGGAGGCGGTGTCCATCCCCACCTCGCGCTGGTTGATCACGGAGCGCTTGTCCTTGTGTACGAACTCGATGGGATCCTCGATCGTGACGATGTGCTTGCTCATGGTCTCGTTCATGTGATTGATCATCGCGGCCAGGGTGGTCGACTTGCCCGACCCGGTGGTCCCCGTGAGCAGCACGATCCCGCGCTCCTCCTCGGCCAGTTCACGGATCACTTCGGGCAGCGCGAGCTCCTCGATGGTGTTGATCTTCTGGGGGATCGCGCGGCAGGCCAGCGAGATCACGCCGCGCTGGCGGAAGGCGTTGATGCGAAAGCGGGCCACGCCCGGGATCTCGAACGAGAAGTCGACCTCGTGCTCGTCGGCGAATTCCACCAGCTTGGCGGGGTCGTGCAGCAGGTCGTGCAAGGCCCGCTCGGTGTCCTCCGCGCTCAGCGCCTGCCCGCTCTCGTCGTGCACGAGGTCGCCGTGCACCCTGTAAAGCGGCCGCGAGTCCACCTTCAGGTGCAGGTCGGAGCCCTTGCGGGCGACCAGCTCGCGCAGGGCTGACTGCACGTCGAACATGCTCCCCGCATCGGCATGCCCCGCCGGGGGCTTGAGCGGGTCAATCCACCGTGGACGAAGACCAGCCCCCAAGACGAGGCCGCTACGCCACGTCCCTGAGCTTCTGTGCCTCCGCGAGCGACTGGAGCTTCTTGAGCGACTGGTTCTCGATCTGGCGGATGCGCTCGCGGGTGACGTTGAAGGTGCGGCCGACCTCGTCGAGCGTGCGAGGGTGCTCGCCGCCAAGGCCGTAGCGGAGCTCGAGCACGCGGCGTTCGCGGTAGGAGAGATTCTCCAGGGCCTCTCGCAGGGCCTCCTTGGTGAGGATTTCGGCGGCGCGCTCGTAGGGGGACTCGGCGCGCTCGTCGGCGATGAACTGGCCGAACTCGGACTCCTCCTCGTCGCCGACGGGCTTCTCCAGCGACACGGGGGCCTGGGCGGAGCGCTTGATCGAGTCGACCTCTTCGGGGTCGATCCCGGTGACATCCGCGATCTCCTCGGCGGTTGGTTCGCGGCCAAGCTCAGTGACTAGCTTGCGCTCGGCGCGGCCGATCTTGTTGAGCTTCTCCACGACGTGCACGGGGATGCGGATGGTGCGCGCCTTGTCCGCCAGCGCGCGGGCGATCGCCTGGCGGATCCACCAGGTGGCGTAGGTGGAGAACTTGAAGCCCTTGCGGTAGTCGAACTTCTCAGCGGCGCGCACGAGCCCGAGGGTGCCCTCCTGGATCAGGTCGAGGAAGGGGAGGCCCTGGTTGCGGTAGTTCTTGGCGATCGACACGACGAGGCGGAGGTTGGACTCGACCATCTTCTGCTTGGCGTCGAGGTCCCCGCGCTCGATGCGCTTGGCGAGGTCCACCTCCTCCTGGGCGGTGAGCAGCCGCACCTTGCCGATGTCCTTGAGGAACAGCTGCAGGGAGTCGGTGGTCATATCCGGCTTGAGGTCCAGCGTGGCTTTCGCTTTGCGCCGGCCCCGTTTGTCCGGCGCGCGCTCCACCTCCAGGGCGGCGGCGGTCGCGGGATCGATGTCCTCGACAAGCTCGATCTCGGATTTCTCGAGGAAGCCGTGCAGCTCCTCGACGTCGGACTCGTCCAGGTCCAGCTCGGACGTCGCGGTGGAGATCTCCGCGAAGGTCAGCACCCCCACCTGCTGGCCCTTGGCCAGCAGGCCCTTGATCTCATCGAGCTCCTGCAATTCGACTACTGACATCGATTTCCGTTTCCGTTGACAGCGATTTTATTTGGGCCCGCCCACCCGTCCGTACCGCCACCTGCAAGTGAGGCGACCCCTCCGGATGCGACCAAGGACCTGCCTCGCCCGGCCGCGGCCGAGACCCGCCCCAAGTTACAACCGAACGTGGACCCTATGCTAACGCCTTGCCGCAGCCAATCCTTATGTGCGCGATGATTGCGCCCGTATGAGCCCCCCACGCACAGGCGAGCCCCGGAGCGAGCGGCGGGGCGCTCGGACACAGCCGCGAACAGGCGGCGAGGATAGCGTCCAGCCGGGGCGCGAGCCAGGCGTGCTTTCGAGCCTCCCCAGCACCCGTCCCCAGCGCCCCAGCGCGCGCCGGGCGGCCGCGCGGGAGACGGCCCCCGCGGGGCGAGCCAAGCCGGCTGTCGTGGGGCAGACCGGGCCGCAGCCGACATCCCAGGCCCGGTCGGAGCCGACAGCCGAGCTGGCGGCGGCACGGGCCCGGCCACGGGGGGCACCCAAGCGGGCGGCACAGACCCGACCGCAGAAGACGCCCAAACGGGCGGCACAGGCCCGACCAAGACCCGTGGAAGGCAGGCGGCCACAGTCATCCGAGCCGCCGATTCCCCGCCAGGGCTTCGCGGCGGAGGAGTCGATCGAGCAGGGGCGCTCGGTGGCGCCGCCGAGCGGCACCGAGCTGGCGGCGTCCGTGGCGGAGCTCTTCGGCGAGCTGGCCCAAGCGGGAGTCTCGGCCGGGGGGCGCCTGCTGAAGGACGCCCTCACGCGGCTGTCGGGCGGCTGAGGGGACGGCCCCCGGACAGCGAGACGCCCGGGGGGGCGCCGAAAACAACGCAAATTGCGGGGAATCGCGGCCAAAACACCGCAGATTGCGGGAAGTGTGGCCCAGCTCCTGGGCGAAACACCGGTGGGGGGGCCCTGTATACTGAGCGCACGCCGAACCGCTGCGACTCCGGTCGCGGCGGGCGGGGGACCCAATGTGGGCCGAGCGATCGGTCCGCGGGGGCGAATCGGCCCTTTCCGGGGCCGTAGCGCCATCAGGCGCGAGCCCGTCAGCTGACCCCGTAGGCGTTGATACGAAGATTATGCGCACCGCGTTCTCCAAACACGCCCTGCTGGCAGGCCTATCGGCTGTCTTCCTTGGGGTGCTCGCCTCGCTGGCGGCGCCAACGGTGGCGGCGCTGGCCGACATCACGGGGGGAGCCTCTCCGACGACCACTCCGAACGGGACGATCACGACCACTCCGAACGGGACGATCGCAACATGGTTCGGTCCGGGCTTCTACGGCCACATGACGGCGTGCGGGCAGAAGATGAGCCCGAAGCTGGTGGGGGTGGCGAGCCGCACGCTGCCGTGTGGGACGCTCGTGCAGGTGACCTACCATGGCCGCCACCTCACGGTGCCAGTGCTGGACCGCGGCCCCTACGGCCACACCGGCGCGACGTGGGACCTGACGTCGGGGGCGGCGCGGACACTCGAGATCAGGGACACGGTGCACATCACCACGGAGATCATGGGGAGCATGCCCAACTCCCCTACGCTCGGCCTCAGCCAGTCTCCCGCGCCCTTCGCACCCGGCGGTGCGCCTGCCCCAACGACCTCTGAATCGACCCCCTCGACCGCTCCCGCGGCAGCCGCCACCACGGGTGGGGCGACGGCGGGCTAGGACCTACGCGGCGCCCTCAACGGGCCCCACTGGCTGCCCGGCGGCGCGGGCGGCGTACAGCCCAACGTCGGCGTGGGCTGCGAGGGTCGCGGAGTCCTGGCCGTTGGCGGGGCACACGGCCACGCCGACGGCCAACTCCAGCGGGATGCCGCGGTGGCTGGCGGCGGTGCGTGCGATGTGGGCCAAACGCTCGGCGAGGGCGCGGGCGCCGTGGGCGTCGGTGCGGGATGCGGTCACCCACCACCGACCGGGGCTCTCGCGCACGATCGCGTCCGCGGGGCGCAGCTCCGGCCTGAGGGCCTCCTCCATGCGGTCCACCAGGTGGGTGAGCTCGACGGGGGACTCGGCCTGAGCGAGCCGCTCCACGTCCACGATCTCGACGAGCAGCACGGCGAACGGGAGGGTGTCCACGGTGTGGCGCTCCACGCTGCGGCCAATCGCGTCGGCCCCCGCGATCGGACCCTCTCGCTTGGTCGGTTCACCGGCTTCTTCTTTGCGCGGCGGTTCACCGGCTTCTTCCTTGCGCGTCGGTTCACCGGCCTCCTCTTTGCGCGCATCGTGGATCTCGATCTCCGTCTCCTCCGGAACAGGGGGCTCGAGCGTGGGCTCTGGCAGCCTGCCCAAGCGGGAGGCGAGCTCGGCGATCATCGAGCAGATCTCCGCGAGGCGCTCCGCTAGCGCGGCCGCCGCTTGGGCCTGCGGTGCGCCGGGCTGGCGTAGTTCATCGTGCAGGGCCTCCCACAGCGCCCCGCACAGCTCCTCGGCCGCGCGCGCCGCGCTGGCGAGGCGAGCGGATGGGGAATCGTCAGTGCTGGCGGTGGGGGACATGGGGTGGAGACCGGAGTGGAGACAGGAGTGGAGACAGGAGGTGGAGACCGGAGAGGAGCGTGGGGGTAGCCTGGGGCACTGAGTATGGCGGATGCCTTGATTGCGAATTTACGGGACTCGACCTCTGTGGACCGCGACACGGGAGCGGTGCGCTCGGTGCAGGCGGCGGACCTGCTGCTCAGCGAGGATGTGCTGCGCGGGCTCTGGTCCCCGGAGCATCTGGAGCGGCTGGCGCGCACGTACTGGCGCCACCTCACCCGGATGACGCTGGGGCTTGTGCGGGTGCGCTACACCGAGCGGGAGCGCTTCGTGGTGCTGCTGTTCCGGCCGTTGAAGTTACTCACGTTCCACGCCCCGGAATATGAACTGGAGGGCGACCATGGGGTGGTGCGGTGGCGGATCGAGCGGGGCCTGCTGGTGGCCCGCGGCGGGCGGGGCGGCAGGGGGTATTTGCAGATCGACGTCCGTCGCTGCCCGAGCAGGGCCAGTGACCCAAGCGGGGCTGGTGACCCGAGCGGGGCCGGCCGAGCAGGCGGAGACGGTGGTTCCCCGAGCGGGGGACCTCTCTGTGCGCGCCTGCACGTGGAGGTGGAGGTGGCGAACTTCCATCCGACGATCGCGTTCCGGCTGGGGCGCCGCATCTACAACGCGACGCAGTCGCGCATCCACGTGCTCATCACGCACGGCTTCCTGCGCTCGCTCGCGCGGCTGGACCTGGCGGAGTCACGGGTGGGGCGCTTCGCGGAACATTGAAAGCAATTTTTCGAGCCGCGTATAACAGTCGTTAGACGCCGCTTGAATTTTTGATGTTCAACCTCCCAGCCACCCCCCACATACATATCTTCTTTTTTGATCACCGTACAACAATCGTTATACGCAACCCAAATTTTTGATGTTGAGACCTCCGGCCGGTCAGCCGAAGCGGGCGTCGCCATAGATGGCGCGCAGCTTGGCGCGGTCGTGGCGGGCGCTGATGCGCCGGACGGTCCCGGAGCGGGAGCGGGTGACGAGCGATTCGGTGCTGGCCCCGCCGGCGCTGGGGTAGCGCACTCCCTGGAGGACGTCGCCGTCGGTGATGCCGGTGGCGGAGAAGAAGACGTCCTCGCCGGCGACGAGGTCGTCGCGGTCGAGCACGCGCTGCAGGTCGTAGCCGCGCTCGAGGGCGGCGGCGCGCTCGCGCTCGTCGCGGGGCCACAGCCGTCCGAGCAGCTGACCGCCGAGGCACTTGATGGCGGCGGCGGAGATGACGCCCTCGGGGGTGCCGCCGATGCCCCAGAGCAGGTCCACAGGGGAGCGGTCGGCGACGGCGAGCAGCGAGGCGGAGACGTCGCCGTGGGAGATCAGCCGCACGCGGGCGCCGGCCTCGCGGATCGCCCGGACGCCCTCCTCGTGGCGGGGGCGGTCGAGGGTCATGACCATCACGTCGCCGATGTCGCAGTGTTTGCGCTCGGCGATCAGGGCGACGGTCTCGGGCAGGGGCCGGTCGAGGTCGAGCAGATCGGCGATCTCGGGGGAGCCGACCATCTTCTCCATGTAGACGCAGGGCCCGGGGTCGAACATGGTGCCGCGGCCGGAGAGGGCGATGACGGCCAGGGCGCTGGGCATCCCATGCGCGGCGAGGGTGGTGCCCTCGAGGGGATCGACGGCGATGTCGACCTCGGGGGGGGAGCCGTCGCCGATGCGCTCGCCGTTGTAGAGCATGGGGGCCTCGTCCTTCTCCCCCTCCCCGATCACGACGAGGCCGTCCATCTGGACGGAGTGCAGGGCGTAGCGCATGCCGTCGACGGCGGCCTGGTCGGCGGCCTCCTTGTCGCCTTTGCCGACGAGCCGCGCGGCGGCGAGCGCGGCGGCCTCGGTGACACGCACAAGCTCGAGGGCGAGATTGCGCTCGGGCCGTTGACTGGAGGTGGGGGTGCTCATTTGGGCTGTCCTTTGGGATCGTCCACGCGGGTCGGTCGCCAAAACGGGGGGTGTGCGCGCGGGGCCTCCATGCCCCGCACCGGTGGCGTGTGCGCCACCCGATACCTTGTGTGCGGCCGTGACCCGCGAAACCTACACGAAACGATGAGCGCAACCGAGGAAGTCGAGCAGAACCCGCTCGTGGAGGGGCTGGAGCGGCTGCCGGTGGACCCGACGACGCTCGTGATCTTCGGCGCGACGGGCGACCTCGCGCGGCGCAAGCTGCTGCCGGCGCTCTACAACCTCGCGCACGAGGGGGCGCTGCCGGAGCGCTTCAACCTGGTGGGGGTCTCGCGCAAAGAGCAGGAGCACGAGGACTACCGGGCGGAGTGCGAGCAGGCGATCCGCAGCTTCTCCCGCCGCCCCCCGGACGAGGACGTGCTGGGGGGGCTGCTGGAGCACGTGAAGTACGTGCCGGGGACGTTCGACGACGCGGGGGTCTATGCGGAGCTGGCGCGGGTGCTCGAGCACTTCGAGGAGGCGGCGGGGGAAAGGCTCAACCGCGCCTTCTACCTCTCGACGGCGCCGGCGTTCTTCCCGGTGATCGTAGAGGCGCTCGGCGCGCGGGGCCTGCACCGGCACGAGGGGGCGGAGGTGCGGGCGATCATCGAGAAGCCGTTCGGGACCTCGCTGGCGGAGGCCAAGGAGCTCAACGGGCGGGTGCTGGAGGTGTTCGAGGAGTCCCAGGTGTTCCGCATCGACCACTACCTGGGCAAGGAGACGGTCCAGAACATGCTGGCGTTCCGCTTCGCCAACGGGATGTTCGAGCCGCTGTGGAACCGCAACTACATCGAGAACGTGCAGATCACGGCGGCGGAGGACATCGGGATCGGCAGCCGGGCGGGCTACTACGACCACGCGGGGGCGCTGCGGGACCTGATCCAGAACCACATGCTGCAGCTGCTCTGCCACGTGGCGATGGAGCCGCCGGTGAACTTCACGGCGGAAGAGGTGCGCAACGAGAAGGTCAAGGTGCTGCAGGCGATCCACGCCCCGACGGAGCTCGAGATCCCGGAGCTGGCGGTGCGCGCGCAGTACAGCGCGGGGCACGCGGGGGGGGAGGATGCGCGGGGCTACCTGGAGGAGGAGGGGGTGCGCGAGCACTCCAACACGGAGACGTTCGCGGCGCTGCGCCTGGAAGTGGACAACTGGCGTTGGGCGGGGGTGCCGTTCTACCTGCGCGCGGGCAAGCGCCTGGCGCGCAAGATCACGGAGATCGCGATCACGCTGAAGCCGGTCCCCCACCTGGCGTTCGACCAGACGGGCTCGCTGGGGATCAGGCCCAACCAGCTGATCCTCACGTTGCAGCCGAACGAGGGGGTGACGCTGCAGCTGGGGGCGAAGATTCCGGGGACGCGCATGATCATCCGCCCGGTGAACATGGAGTTCCTGTACGGGACGGCGTTCCTCTCGCAGTCCCCGGAGGCGTACGAGCGGCTGATCATGGACGCAATGCGGGGGGACCCGACGCTGTTCACGCGCAACGACGAGGTGGAGGCGCAGTGGCAGATCTGCGATCCGATCGTGAACGCGTGGGAAGCCACGCCGGGGCCGCTGCCACAGTACGAGGCCGGCTCGCAGGGGCCGAGGGAGGCGGACAACATCCTCCGCGAGGGCCACCGCTGGCGCACGATCTGATGCCGGCGGTGAGCGACGCGGTGTGGAGCGCCCAGGGCACGACGCCCGACGCGATCGAGGCCGCCCTGCGGGGGATGCTCGCCGAGCGCCACGCCGAGAACGGCGGCTTCGTGCCGGCGCGGGCGCTGAACATGATCGCGTTCGTGGACCGCCAGTGGAGCGGGGAGATCGCCAATCGCCTGCGTGGGGTGGGCCGCTACCACGCCTCGCGCCTGGTCGTCCTCTCCTACGAACCGGGCCGCGAGCGCCTGGACGCGCTCGCCACGATCTCCTCCGACGGGGACCCGCGACCGGGCGAGCTGAGCCTGCTGCGGGAGATGGTGGTGGTGGAGATCGGGGAGCGCCATCTCGACGACCTCTACTCGCTCGCGGACCCTCTCGTGGTCAGCGACCTGCCCACGCTCCTGTGGTCGCCCCACGGCCACCGCCAGGTTCTGCGCAAGCTGCTGGGGCTCGCGCAGGCGGTGCTGGTGGACTCCGTGCAGGAGCCCGTCTGGCGGGAGGCGATCGAACGTGCGCGCTTCCTCTCCGAGCACGTGTACGTGGTGGACCTCGCCTGGCTGCGCTCCACCCCCTGGCGGGAGCGGATCGCCACGACCTTCAATCCCCCCGAGATGCGCCGCGAGCTGGGCTCGATCTCGCAGCTGAGCATCCGCCACCATCCGGACTCCACGGTCGCCGCGATGCTGCTCGTGGGCTGGCTCGCCTCGCGTCTGCACTGGGAGGTCGGTCCCCTGCTGGCCACGCGCGAGGGGGTGCTCACGGGCAGGGCGGGTGCCCACCGCCAGGACATCGTCGTGCACCTCGAGGGCACCCCCGATCTGCAGGTACCGGGGCTCGCCGGCCTGGAGCTGCAGACCGCTTCGGGGCGGCTCCTGCGCCTGGACCGGGGACCGGGGGGCCTGCACGCATACCGCACGGACGCCCGGGGTGGGGAGGGTCGGGAATGGACGATCCTGGGGGCCTCCCGCGGGGAGGCGGGCATCCTCGGGGAGGGCATCCGTCAGGCGCTGCTGCGCGA
>DATMPY010000077.1:0-10387 GCA_035566955.1 Solirubrobacteraceae bacterium
CTCCACGCCGACCACCGCCTTCCTCCCGTCCGATCGATGAGATCAAACGAGCGTCACGACCCAGCCGGACATCCAGCCGCCACGCCAAGTGGCCTAGTTTTCAAACGGCGCAGGTGGCCCAGTATTCAGCCGGCGCCCACAACAGAGATGAGCTCTGGCGTCAGAACACCGACCCATGGGTGTTCGGGCAGCGTTTCCAGTACACAGGCTGCCTTCAGCACTCCGGGCGGTCGAGCTGTTCTGGGAGGGCTAGTGTCGTGAGTCGTTGATTCGATTGCAGTAGTGTGCGATGGAGTCGAGGATTTGGTCGGAGGTCTTGGTCCAGACGTAGGGGCGGGGGTTTTCGTTCCAGGTGTCGATCCAGGCGCGGATGTCTGTGTTGAGCTCGCGCACTGAGCGGTGGGTACCTCGGCGTAGCTTTTTGGTGGTGAGCTCTGAGAACCAGCGCTCGACTAGGTTCAGCCACGAGCTCGATGTCGGGGTGAAGTGCAGAACGAAGCGGGGGTGCGCGAGCAGCCATTTTTGAATCGCTGGGGTCTTGTGGGTGGAGGAGTTATCGAGGATCACGTGCACCTCGAGCTCGCCCGGGACTTCGTGGTCGAGTGTCTGCAGGAACTTCTTGAACTCGATCGCGCGGCGCGGTGACGGGAGTGCAGCGACCCGATCACCTTGCCGGTCGTGATGTCCAGTGCGGCGTAGAGGCTCGAGGTGCCTGAGCGCTTGTAGTCATGGGTTGCTCGCTCAGGCGTGCCGGGGAGCATCGGCAGGATCGGCGCGGTGCGATCGAGTGCTTGGATCTGGGACTTCTCATCCACACAAAGCACCACTGCGCGCTCGGGTGGGTCGAGATAAAGCCCGACGACATCACGGACCTTGGCCACGAACTGGGGGTCTTTGGAGAGCTTCCACGTCTCGGTGCGATGCGGCTGCAACCCAAACGCCCGCCAGATCCGCGAGACCGCGCTCTGTGAGAGCCCGACCTCGGCTGCCATCGACCGCGTCGACCAATGTGTCGCGTCCTTCGGCGTGGACTCCAGCGTCTTGACGATCACCTCCTCGACCTGTGCGTCGCTGACCGTCCGCGGGCGTCCCGGACGCGGCTCGTCAAGCAGCCCATCCAGGCGCAACTCCGCGAACCGCGAGCGCCACTTCGCGGCCGTGCCACGCCCAATCGCCAACCGCTCCGCGATCTGTGTGTTCTTCAACCCCTCAGCAGCAGCCAACACGATCCTCGACCGCAACGCCAACGCCTGAGCACTGCTGCGACGCCGCGCCCACGCCTCCAACTGCTCACGCTCCACCTCACTCAGAACCAGCTCAACCGCTATAGGACTTGGCATCCACCCAAGTCTAACCCCACTGGCAGCGAACTAATGACTCACGACACTAGCCAGATGAGAGCACCACCGATGGCCGTCGACGTGCGTTGAGTTAGCCTCCCCGTTGATGGCTACGGATGCCGATGCGCAGACAGCCGGGTCCGAGCCGGCTTGGCTAGTGCCCAAGCCGATTCAGCGGCTGACGGGAGACGAGCGCTTCTCGGCCGACTCTTTCTCGGTGCTGGATTTCTGGCGCTGGGCATTCTCTGATCTGCGGACGAACATCGTGCGTGGCGTGCTCGCTGAGTACCTTGTCGCTCGAGCGGTAGGTGATCCGTCCCTACTGAGGGAGGCGTGGGGCAACTGGGACGTCACGACCGCCACCGGCATCAAGGTCGAGGTCAAGTCCAGCGCCTACTTGCAGTCCTGGAATCAGCGCAAGCTGTCCTCGATTGTGTTCTCCGGGTTGACCGGTCGCGAGTGGTCTGCCGGAACCAACGAGTTCGCGGCCGACCGAGCGCTACATGCGCAGGTGTATGTGTTCGCGGTCCATACCTGCCGGGAGCCCGGCGAGTATGACCCCCTGAAGATCGAGGACTGGGAGTTCCGTGTGATGAGCGCCGCGCAGCTCGCCGAGCATGGCTACCGCAGCGTCACGCTCGCCTTCCTCGACGGGCACGCACCAACCGCCTACAGGATCGACGAACTGCGACAAGCTGTGGAGCGAGCACACGCGTGCAGGAATGAGGCTGCCGAGCGTGGACTGGGTTGAGGCTGTTGGCTTCCAGAAGGAGGCACTACACGTCGGGGTGCTGAAGCATCTCCTGACCCACGATCGAGCTGTCGATGTGGCTCGTGCCCTGGCTCCCGACGCCGGCATCACCGACATAAACAAGGATCTCGTACATACAGAGGCAAGGATCGGTGGCGCTCACCGGCCGATTGACCTCGGTGCCCGCGTGACCGCGGCGGGAGAAGAAGCGTGGCTCGGAGTGGAGGTGAAGGTTGACTCAGCCTGGTCTCCGCGCCAGCTCCAGGAGACCCTCCCGGAAGGGGTCGCGGGCGTGCTGCTCGCACTCGGTCGCACCGCTATTGCCGTCGAGGACGACGACATGCGTGCCATCGAGCCTGTTCCCTGGCGGTGTGTGCGTCCAGCAGAGCTCGCCAGCATTGTGCGTGACAACGCTTGCGGCGACAAGGAGCTCCTCTCATACGCTGACCGTCTTGATCGCGAGGCTTGCGAGCACGAGGCAGCCCGAATCGCGGTACGGGACGACACACCGGTAGTTTCCGAGCGAGACGCTACGGCCCTGGGGCACTGGGCGTACTTCAGTGAGGTTGTACGCATTCGGAAGGATACACGCGATTGGGAACGCAAGGCGCTCATCAGCGGGCCACTTATGACTCTCTGGGTCAACGGGGATCAGATCAGCGGGGACTACCTGGAGTTCATGGGCGAGCGCGACCGCCGCTCGCTCTGCGTGAAGACCTATGCCCCACCCGTTGCCCTGCTTGCCCGAAGGGAGCAATTGGTCACCTTGCTCACCGATCATCCGCATAAGCATGATACGCCCCGGCTCCTTGGTGGAAAGACGAAGACCTGTACTGCTGCGCGGTTTGATCTCGATGCCATCTCACCCAAAAACGTCGCCGACTTGGTTGACGATCTCGTAGAGCGTCTGAAGAGCGGCGCTAGGCCGGCGGCGCCGGCATCTCAAACGGGTATCGGCGCCTCACCTGGTCAACGCCGAAGTACTTCTTCGCATAGGGGGCGATGGGCGCCACGCCCTGCTCGTCGACTTCGCTGAACGGGAAGCCAAGCTGCCTGCCGAGCGCGACCAGCGTATCCCCGTCAGGGTGCTCTTCCATGCAGCCGGTGAAGGGGTTGGCCCGCGCGACGTCGACCGCCAGTCTCAGCACCCAGCCGTCTCGCAGGCGACGGAACACGAGGAAGGCGATCCCGGCAGCGAGCACCGCCAGCAGGACGGCGAAGGCCGCCCGCCCGAGACCCCTATCGATCTTTGCTCCGGCGATCAGCACGACATAGCCGCCGGCCTGCAGCAGGAAGCCGATGGCCACGGAGATCAGACCGGCGAACGCGTCGGCGCGCGATTCGATCTGAGCCACGGCTTCGGGGGCGTTGAAGCCGCTCCCGACAACGGTTATGTGGATGTTGCGGCTCGCGATCTGCAGCGGATGTGCGAGCAGCCCGCGCCCGAGCAGGAATCCGCCGAGCAGGTCGAAGCTGACCCCGACTGTGAATGCGTCGTTGACCGACAGGGGAACTGCCACGGGCGGGTTGTAGCGGACGCGTCGGCAGGGCGGGTAGTTGGGCCCGCGCTTCGCGGCCCGCGCGGGAAGTGGTTGCAGCATCTAATTTCTTGCTAAAATAATCACACATCATGGTTTTGCAAGCGCCTAGCGACCCGGTCGAGCTCGACGTTGGCGTACGCCGTGCGGTGCTACGCGTGGATGGGGGCAGCCTCGTGCGCTTGGATGTGCGGCGGGTCGAGGTCTTGACGCGCAACAGTGCGCGGGCGTTGGTCGCGGAACTCGAGGCGGACTCGGAGTCGGTGCTGGTGGTGTTCGAGCGGTCGTCTCCGGACGCGCGCGCGATGCTGCGTGAGTGTCGGGTCTCCTACGCGGCGGCCGACGGGGAGTTGTTCGTGTTCGCTCCGCCGGTCTATGTGGAGCGTCCGGCGACGCGGCCGGCTGTACGGGTCGATGCTGCGCCCTCGGCGCCGTTTGCGGCGCGCGCGAGCAGGGTGCCGCGCTGGTTGCTGCTGCACGGCGAGGAGCGGTTCTCCTTGCGCGAGCTCGCTCGCCGGCTGCAGTTGAGCGAGTCGCTCGTCTCGCGGACGGTGAGCGCGCTCGCCGGCGATGCGCTGGTCGCGGTTGAGCCTGACTCGAGCGACGCGCGGGTGCGGCGGGTACGCCTGCGCGATGCGGGGGGGCTGCTGGATGCGTTCGAGCGCGCGGCGGCGGCGCGGCGGGTGCGGCGGGTGACGTGGGAGGTGGGCGCCCATGACGCGGCCGGTGCGATCGATCTCCTGCGTGAGGCGGCAGAGCGGACGGGTCGGTCCTATGCGCTTGGTGGACTGGCGGGAGCGGCGCTGGTGCGCAGAGTAGTCGAGCCGGCGGATGTGACGCTGTGGATCGACCGCGAGGACCCCGACGTCTGGGCGCAGGCGCTGCTCGGCTCGCGGGCGCGCCCGGGACCAGGACGGATCACGGTGCAGCTGGCGCCGGACCAGTTCATGCTCTCGCTCGCCGAGCCGCGGGAGGGGATCATGGTGGCCGACCCGGTGCAGCTCTACCTAGACTGTCGCCTCGGTGGAGAACGGGCGCTGGAGGCGGCGGAGGCGATCCGCGCGGAGTGGCGCTGGTGAGAGTCATCGCCCCCAGTCAGCTGATGCGCGAGGCGGCCGCTGTGCTGGAGCCGATTCGCGATGACGTCGTGGTGATTGGCGCGGTCGCGGTGCAGGTCGCGCTCGACGGTCAAGACGTGGCCCTGACCCCTGCACGCGACGTCGATGCGGGCGTGGCGACGGAGGCGGCGCAGCGCGTGGTCGAGCACCTGCAGGCGTGTGGCCTGGATCGCAGCGAACTGGCGCACGAGCGCTCGTTCAGGTGGGTCAAGGACGATCTGAAGGCGTAGTTGCTGCGCCCGTTTCACCCCTTCCCAAAGGGTGCGGCACGAGGACTGCCGGTCAACAACCTCGTCGGCGAGCAGCTCGACCAGCGCTTGGGCGAGATCCTCCGGTTTGGGGTTCTCCACCGACCGGACCGTACAACAGCGGCGACCCGCCGGCCTTTGGCGACGCACACATAGCCTCGTAGATGCCAAGCGATGACGGCGTGAGCGCGTCGTGGGTCCCGCAGGGGCAATGTTACCTTCCGGTGGCTCGCCTGTAACCGGGGTCCCCCGCGGGGTATCTCCCGACAACGACCCGCCTGGAGGGCGACACCTGGCGATGACTTGCCTGGAGGGCAATACCCGACGATGACCCGCCTGGAGCGCAATGTGAACCTTGCCGCGGTGGTGATCCCGCTGCTGGGGGTGATCGCGGCGGCGGCGCTTGCATGGAACCGCTTCCTGGGCTGGCGGGAGGTGGGGATCTTCGCGCTGATGTATGCGTTCACGGCGGTGGGGATCACGGTGGGCTTCCATCGCCTGCTCACCCACCGCGCCTTCCAGACCCACCGGCCGCTGCGCTACGGGCTCGCGGTCGCGGGCTCGATGGCGCTGCAGGGGCCGGTGATCGACTGGGTGGCCGACCACCGCAAGCACCACACGTTCACCGACGAGGAGGGCGACCCCCACAGCCCCCACGCGGGCCATGGGGCGGGCCTGCGGGGAATGGCGGCGGGCCTGTGGCACGCCCATGTGGGGTGGCTGTTCAGCACCCACGGCCAGGCCTCCTCGAAACGCTTCGCGCCGGACCTCGTGGAGGACGCGGGGATGCGCCGCATCAACCGCAACTTCCCCTGGATCGCCCTGGCCAGCCTGGGGATCCCGTTCCTGCTCGGCCTCGCGCTCAGCGGGGGCTCGCTGGAGGCGGCGCTCGCCGCGCTGCTGTGGGGGGGGCTCGTGCGGATCTTCCTCGTGCACCACATCACGTGGAGCATCAACTCCATCTGCCACTTCTTCGGCACCCGCCGCTTCGACACGGAGGACCGCTCGACCAACGTGTTCTGGCTCGCCCTCCCCTCGCTGGGGGAGGCGTGGCACCACAACCACCACGCCTTCCCCCGCTCCGCCTTCCACGGCCTACGCTGGTATGAGCTCGACCCGTCAGGTTGGCTGATCCTGGCGCTGGCGAAGGTGGGCCTCGCGTGGGACGTGGTGCGTGTGAGCCCCGAGCGCGAGCGGGCGAAGCTGGCGCAGGCCACGCCCGCGCGCTGAGCCACGCCCGCGCGCTGAGCCACGCGTGGCGGGCCATGGGAGCGGGCTCCCAGGAATTTGCACGCGTTCCACCGAAACTACCCCGCTGCTGAGGTGTCGTAGCGGGCGATGTGTGGTCGCTTGCGATTCGACCGCGCGCGGAACGAACCCGGACCAAGTTCAAAACGCTCCCAGGAGGCCCATAGTGCTCTCGAACCCATTGCGCGCGGCGGTGCTCACCGGCGTGCTGTCGCTGATCGCCGTGGCGGGCTCCGCCGGCTCGGCCAGCGCGCTACCCGAAACCTCGCAGATCACCTCCCCCGCCAGCCCGACGTATGCGCTCAACGACGAAACGCTGTCTCCGCCGCAGGTCGCTTTCACCGTCGAAGGGACCACCAACATCAGCGGCAAGGTCTCCGTGCGCTGCTACTTCGGCACGGGGACGACAAAAACGAGCTACAACACCTTCGCTGAAGAAGTGACCCCGAGCGCGGAAAAATTCTCGGTGGAAGTAAAAGCGGCGTCGCTGCACGACGGCCCCTGCGTGCTGCGGGCGGTGCCGTTGGGCAACGAAGAAGCTCACCCGCCGGGCACACCCGCCGAAGAAGCGGGAGACCCCTTCAAAGGGCCACGGATCGTGGGCTCCCGTTTCGAACTTTTCCCGAGCGTCAACAACCATTACGACTACGAAATCGAACCAAGTTCGCTATCCGCCTACTTCGATCTCAATTCGGTGGGCAACTGTGGAGTGAACTTCTCGTATCTGTACGCTCCGGAAAAGCTGACCACCAGCGAACCGCTATTCTTCTGCAACGCCGCACTCGGCAGGCGCGAGCAGCTCGCATCCGGATCGCCGACTCGCTCGGCGCTGCAGATCGACGGCGCCAACGCCTACAGCCCTGACGCGGCGCACTCCGTCGAAGCCGACCTCAACGTCAAAGCGCTCCTCCCGGGCGCTCCCCAGGTTACGGTGACCAAGACCTTCGAACCATCGACCGGCCTCGTTACTGTCAAAGAGGTCGACCCGATCGTCAAGTGCTTCCCGCAGGCCGTCTATCCGCCCACCCTGACGAGCTGCACGAGCTTCGTTTCCACTGGAGTGCAGCTCGAACGAACCTGGCAGACAATCAATGCAAACCAGGTGGCGTCGATGACCGATGTCTGGAGCTCGACCGACGGTGTCCCGCACGCATTGAACGCGCTCTACGAGCAGGAGACCGCCAACGAAGGCAAAGAAGGCGGCGCTTACCAGTTCCCGGGCACCAACGTGTTCGCGGCGACCAGCAAGGGAGAGACAGTGAGTCTGCCTCCGGGCCTCGGCAGGATCTATTACAAGGAGGAAGCCACCACTCCCTCCGAAGGAGACGGCACCCACCCGCAGGGGGCGATCGTCTACGATACCCCGCCCAGCGGGCCGCTGTCGGTATACCTTGAATCCAGTGCCAACAAAGAAGGCTTCAACGGGTTCGAGATGCCCTACCAGGGCACGATCCCCGCGGGTGGCGCCTACACGCTGCGGATGGCGTTCATCCAGGCGTACAAGCTCCCCGAAGTCGAAGCATTGGCCTCGGAAGTGCTCGCGAAATACCCCCCAAGCTCGCCTCCGACGCTGAGCATCACCTCGCCCACTAGCGGTAGCACGGTGTCCACGCCGAGCGTCACCGTCTCGGGCACCGTCACGGACACGAGGGTGATCACGTCGCTAACGGTCGCCGGCAAAGCGGTGAGTATGGGCGCGGGTGGCGCGTGGTCCACGAGCGTGCCACTTATGAAAGGCGCCAACACGATCAAGGCGCTGGCGACCGACCAGGCGGGCTTCTCGACGGAAAAGTCGGTGAGCGTGACCTACACACCAGTCTCGCCAATGGCGCACGCCAAACAGGTGGGCTCGGCAAGCGGGGCCAACGGACAGGTCCGCTTCACGGTCCTGTGCACCGGCACCGTGGGCACGAGCTGTGAAATCGAAGCGACGCTCACGACGCTCGAGAAGACCCGCAACGGCAGGCTGATCGCGGTGCTCGCGCGACGTCACCACGGAACCCACTCCACGCGGGTGACGGTCGGCTCCTCGAAGCTGACGATCCCCGCCGGCCAGCGGGTGACGATCGAGATCCAGCTGAACGCGACCGGGCAAAGCCTGCTCGCCCAGTTCGGCAAACTGCCCGTGCATCTGACGGTCGTGCAGATCAGCGCGGGCCACCGCTCGACAGTGATTGCCGAGAACCTCAACGTCACGTCCCACAGGCGACACAGGCGGCACCATCACCACCACCATCACCGCCACTGAGCGCCGCCTCGGCTGAGCCGAGCGCGAGCCTTAGCCGAGCGCAAGCAACACATCCCGGACAACCTCGGGCAAAAAAAACCCCAGGGGGCTCCCGCCAATCTTCGGCGGGAGCCCCTCGGGGGCCCCGAGCCCACATGGGGGCGTCGGGGCTCGGGATGGAGCCGGGGGCCTTGTGATGCGAACCTTGGGAGATCCCCGCCTAGGAGATTCCCTGGGCGCGCATCGACGCCTCGACGTCCAGGGCGTCCTTTTCCATGCCGATTTCGTTGGGGTGCACGGAGAAGGCGTCGGATTCCGGGAGCACGGGTTCGACCCAGCGGGTGCCGATGTGCTTGCACGCGTCGTGGCCGACGCTCGGGGTGAAGGTGTCCACGTACGTCGCCCCGTTCGCGGCGGCCTCGCTGGAGAGCATCGCGTTGAGGTCTTTCTCGACGCTGTTGAGGTAGGCCACGTCACCGGTGGTGAGGGGCACGCTCGGCCAGCAGTTGCCGCTCTGGGGAAGAATGTCGGGGTAGCCCACGACGAACACCTTGGCGGCGGGGGAGACGCTGTGGATGTGGCTCAGCGCGGCCCCGATGACGGGCCCGTCGGCGGTGATCTCTTCGGCGAGTTTGTTGCCGAACGTGTTCTTGCAGGGGGTCCCGAACGGGAACACGAGATCCTCCAGGCCGCAGGTCACGAGGGTTTCCCCGAACAGGCCGTTGTCGTTGCCCCCGATCCCCACCGAGACCACTTCGGTGGAGGCGCTCAACGCGTTGAACTGGGGCGGCTGGTCGGAATACTGGGCGGTGGAGAAGTCGGCGGTGGTGGCGCCCGAGCAGCTGACGTCGGCGAGCGACAGCCCCAACGCAGCCGCGGTCAGGTGGGGGTAGTTGCGCGCGGACTGCAGGCAGTCCAGCGGCGCCCCGGAGGCGGGCGGCAGGATCAGCGGCCCGGAGACGTAGGAGTCCCCTAGGGACACATACGAGGGCGTGGCTGCGGCGATCGAGGGTATCGCCCCCAGAGCCAACAGCGCCGCGGGTAGGCAGGCGCGGAGCAGGACACGGTGGACGCCGGAAGGCCGGCGCCCGAACGAGCGAAATCGGGAGGGAAGCGACATGGGGGATCAATCTCCTTTCCCCGAGTAGGTGGAGCTTTGACTGGAAGTAATCGACCCTATCGAATGTCACGGGCCGAGTTCGGGCGTGTTTCTACCCTCCAGCGCCTCCGCCCACACGTGTGTTTCTACCTCTCGGCGTCGCGGCGCTTCCGCAGTGCCTTTTAGAAGATCTGCTGGTAGATCAGAAAGACGTTCAACGCGCTGATCAGGGCGACGAGCGCGAACGCGGCGATCGTGGTGGGCCGCCGGTTGACGTGCACGCCCATGATCTCGCGGTTGGAGGTGAGCAGCACGAGGGGGATCAGCGCGAAGGGGATCCCGAAGGAGAGGACGACCTGGCTGAACACGAGCACCTGGGTGGGGCCGAGGCCGACGGCGAGCACGGCGATCGCGGGGGCCATGGTGACGAGTCGACGCGCGAGGAGGGGGATGTTGAGGCCGATGAAGCCCTTCATCACGACCTGCCCGGCGTAGGTCCCGACCGAGGAGGAGGAGGCCCCCGAGGCGAGCAGCGCTACGGAGAACGCCAGCGCGGCGCCCCCCCCGACGAGCTGGCCGAAGGCGGCGTGGGCCTGGGGGATGGTGCTCACCCCGGAGTGCCCGGTGTTGTGCAGGAGCTTGGCGGCGACGGCGAGCATCGCCATGTTGACCAGTCCGGCGAGGCCGAGGGCGACGATCACGTCGAGGCGCTCGAAGCGCAGTACGCGGCTGCGCTCGCGGTCGTTGCGCACAGGGGTGCGCCCGTTGGTGAGGGCGGAGTGCAGGTAGATAACGTGGGGCATCACGGTGGCGCCGAT
>DATMPY010000078.1:0-16837 GCA_035566955.1 Solirubrobacteraceae bacterium
CTCGACGACGTGCGCTGGGCGCACGGGACCCCGCCGACGGGCAACGCCAACTACGCGTGGATCCAGCACTTCCTGCACCACCTCGCCCCGAACGGGCGTGCGGGCTTCGTGATGGCCAACGGCTCGCTGACGACGATGACCAGCGGCGAGGGCCAGATCCGCGAGAGTCTGATTCGGGCGGACGTGATCGACTGCATCGTGGCTCTGCCCGCGCAGCTCTTCTACACGACGGGCATCCCCGTGTGCCTGTGGTTCCTGGACCGCAACAAGGCCTCCTCCACAGACCGCGACCGCCGCGAAGAGACCCTGTTCATCGACGCCCGCCAGCTGGGCGCCAAGATCAGCCGCACCCAGATCGAGCTGAGCGATGAGGAGATCGAGCGGATCGCCTCCGTCTACCACGCGTGGCGGGGCACCACCGAAGATGACTACCACGACGAGCCCGGCTTCTGCCGGGGCAGCGACCTGCAAGAGATCGAGGCCGCCGGTTTCACCCTTTCACCGGGGAGGTACGTCGGCGCTCCGGAGAGCGAGGAGGATGCGGTCGCCTTCGAGGAGCGAATGGCCACGCTGGTGGACAGGCTCGCCGAGGAGATGGCCGAGAACGAGCGGCTGACCACAGAGGTGAAGCGTGCGCTGGGGCGGGTGGGGTATGGGGTGTGAGTTTCCTGAGGGCTGGGAAACCGTTCAAGTACGTGACATCGCAATGAGGCGAGGTCTCGTAGGTGGACCTTTTGGTTCCAGCTTGGGTACAAATGACTATGTATCCGCTGGAGTGCCTGTTATTCGAGGTTCTAACCTATCGAGGCCGCCGTTCGTCACTGATGATCTCGTGTTCGTCTCACCCGAGAAGGCCCAGTCTCTGGCGCGCTGCCTCGTGCGTCCTGGGGATATCGTAGTCACTCAGCGAGGCACACTCGGGCAAGTGGGCCGAGTCCCAACCGGGTCGCATGTGCGCTGGCTTGTATCCCAGTCGCAGATGGCGCTTCGAGTTGACCCTTCGCGGGTTGACGCTGACTTTGTTTACTATAGCCTTCGCTCGCCGGCACTACAGCGGCAGATTCGTGATAGCGCAATTGTTACCGGTGTTCCTCACATCAATCTTGGGATTTTCGGCGACTTCATGCTGCTGCGCCCTCCGCTGGCTGAGCAGCAAGCGATCTCGTCGATACTGCGCACATTGGACGGCAAGATCGACGGCTACCGCCGGCAAGTTACGTTGATCGAGGACGTGGCGGCGACTGTGTTTCGTGCGCGATTCGTTGACTGTATCGGTGTCGAGGTATTCGAGGAGAATGAACTCGGACGGATGCCCGTAGGTTGGCAATGGGGATCACTGCCTGATCTTGCGCGTTTTGTCAACGGTGGGGCATTTACCAAGGATGCAAATGGTCGTGGCCGCCCAATCTTACGCATCAAAGAGCTGAACGGCGGCATAGGAGACGAGACACTGCATACTGATATAGAGGTAGTGGACGACCGCCTTGCCCGCGACAACGACATCTTGTTCGCTTGGTCCGGATCGCTTGCCGCCTATCGTTGGTCGGGTCCCGAGTCGGTTATCAACCAGCATATTTTCAAGGTGATCCCCGATGGTTGGCCCCTGTGGTTCGTTTACGGTTGGCTGCAGGAGCACATGTCCGACTTTCGGGCGATCGCGCGCGACAAGGCGACCACGATGGGTCACATACAGCGGCACCACCTCTCTGAAGCCGTCGTTCCGTTGCCGGATGCGGAGGCTATCGCCAATGCGGATGATGTTCTCGATTCGCTGGACGGGCATCGAGCGATGCTCGTGAGGGAGGCCGCGACGCTTGGCGAAATCCGCGACGCCCTCCTCCCCAAGCTGATCTCCGGCGAGATCCGGGTCCCGGACACAACCGACCCGGAGGAGGTGATCGGCCCGGCGGCCGAGGCGCTGGTGGAGGCGGGGTCGTGACCTCGCTCTCAGGCGAGGAGACCCTGGCCGAGCAGCCGGCGCTGGAGTGGCTGCGGGAGGCCGGCTGGCAGCTTGTCCATGGCCGGGAGCTCGCACCCGGAGCTCCCGGCGGGGAGCGCAAGCTGTGGTCGGATGTGGTGCTGATCGATCGCCTGCGCGAGGCGGTGGCGCGGATCAACCCAAAGCTCTCCCCGGATGCGGTGCAGCAGGCATGTAATCGTGTCCTGACCGGAACCTCTCCCGTGCCGATCGAGAACCACCGCGACCTTCACGAGATGCTGGTCTCGGGGGTCTCGATCACCTATGTCGACGACGATGGGATCGAGCAGAGCGACCGGGCGTGGCTACTCGACTTCGAGCGCCCGGCGCGCAACGAGCTGCTCGCGGTGAACCAGTTCACAATCGTCGAGGACGAGCGCAACCGCCGACCGGACATCCTGCTGTTCGTCAATGGCCTGCCGCTCGGGCAGATCGAGGTGAAGGCCCCGGGGCGGATGGACTCCGGGCGGGAGGCGGTCAACCAAGTCCACCACTACACCGAGACGATCCCGGGCCTGTACCGCTACGTGGAGATCGTCGGGGTCTCGGACCTGATGAGCGCGCGGGTGGGGTGCTCGAGCACTCCGGCAGAGCACTTCGCGGAGTGGAAGGCGATGCCTGGGGAGGAGGCGCGGGGGCGCCCGCAGCTGCAGACGATGCTCGAGGGCGTCTTCGCGCCCGCGCGCTTCCTGGAGCTGATCCGCGACTTCATCCTGTTCGCCAGCGACGGGGCGCAGATGTGGAAGGTGATGGCCAAGTACAACCAGGTGCACGCCGTGCACGCGGCGGTCGAGTCGGTGGCAGTGGCGATGAACGACGACCGCCGCGGCGGGATCGTGTGGCACACACAGGGCGCGGGCAAGAGCTACACGATGGTCTTCTTCGCCAACAAGCTGCGCCGCGACGCGCGCTTCGCCAACCCGACGATCGTCGCGGTGACCGATCGGACCGACCTCGACGACCAGCTGATCGGCACTTTCACGGCGACGCACCTCAAATCCCACTGCAAGCAGGCCCGGGCGATCGCCAAGGGGCACGAGAGCCTGCGGGAGCTGCTGAAGGTGCCCGCGGGCGGGATCGTGTTCACGACGATCCAGAAGTTCGCGCCTGCGCAGGGCGAGCCGATGCCGGTGCTCTCGGAGCGCGCGAACATCGTCGTGATGGCCGACGAGGCGCACCGCTCGCAGTACGCGAAATTCGCCCAGAACATCACGAAGGCGCTGCCGGCGGCGACGCGGATCGGGTTCACCGGCACGCCGATTGAAAGCGCCGACCGCTCCACCCGCCTGGTGTTCGGCGACTACGTTTCGGTTTACCGGATGCGCCAAGCCCAGGAGGACCGGGCGACGGTTCCGATCTACTACGAGTCGCGCCCGATCGGCATGGAGATCGAGGACCGCGAGCGGCTCGTCGAGGTCGAGGAGATCCTCGAAGACGAGGAGCATGAGGCCGCCGCCAAGCTGATCTCCAGCTGGGCCAAGCTCGAGAAGGTGGTCGGCGCGCCCGAGCGCCTGGAGGAACTCGCCGCGGACATCCACAGCCACTTCACGAGGCGCAGCGAGGAGCTGCCAGGCAAGGCGCTGGTGGTCGCCTACTCCAGGCGGATCGCCGCCGAGCTGACCGGTCTGCTGCGCGCGCGCTTCGGGGTGGCGGCGGTCGAGTGCGTGATCTCGGCGTCGGCCACCGACGAGCTGGAAATTTCGCGCTTCCGGCGCACCAAAGCCCAGCTGAAGCAGCTCGCGAAGCGGTTCCGCGACCCTGACGATGCGCTGCGGATCGTGGTCGTCAAGGACATGTGGCTGACCGGCTTCGACGCGCCGGTGCTGCACACGCTCTATATCGACAAGCCGATGCGCGACCACGGCCTGCTGCAGGCGATCGCGCGGGTAAACCGCGTCTTCCGCGACAAGCAGGGCGGCCTCGTGGTCGACTACATCGGGATCGGCGAGGACCTGCGCGCGTCGCTGCGCGCCTACGACGAGGTGGAGCTCGAAGACCCCGTGGTGCCGATCGCGCAGGCGATCGCGGGACTGTGGGAGAGGTACCAGGTGCTCTGCGCGCTGCTCTACCCGGCCGGTTACCGGCGCGGCGAGCTGGCTCTGGCGAATGTCGCGGTGCTGTTCCCGGCGTGCGTCGACCACGTCCTCGCTAGCGAGCAGAGCACGCGCGAATTCCTCGACGAGCAGGTGGCGCTCGCAAAATGGGCCGCGCTGGCCGGTACGCAGGAGGCCGCGATCGAGCTGCGTGAGGAGCTCGACTTCCTCAAGGCGGTCGCTGCGGAGGTGCGCAAGATCGCGACGCCGACCCCCCACGCGAGCCCCGCGGCCGAGCAGGCGGTGCGCCAGTTCATGTCCGAGGGCCTCGCGGCGGGCGAGATCGCGGACGTGCTCGCGATCGCCGGCGATGAGCGCCCCGACATCTCGGTGCTCTCCGACGAGTTCCTCGACCGGATCACGGCCGAGACCGAGCACCCGAACATCCACTTACGGCTACTAGAGAAGCTGCTGAAGGGCGAGGTCAGGAGCCGCTCACGCGTCAACCGCACCCAGGCCAAGCTCTTCGGGGACCAGCTGGAGGACGTGCTGCGCCGCTACGAGCTGCGTCAGATATCGGGCGCCGAAGTGATACGGCTCCTCGTTGAGATCGGGGTCGGCCTGCGCGAAGCGGGCCGCCGCCACGAGCAGCTGGGCCTCTCGCGCGAGGAGGCCGCCTTCTACGATGCGCTTGCGGGCGGCGCGGAGGGAGTCGCGGCCGACCCACAGCTCGCCGAGATCGCAAGGGACCTCGTCAAGAGCATTCGCGCCGACCTCACTGTCGATTGGGCCGACCGCGGATCGACTGAGGCTGCGATCCGGCGCAAGATCAGGCGGCTGCTGCGCGATCACAACTACCGGCCGGCGAGCGCCGGCGGAAGCGGGGGAGGGGATGGGGTCGCGCGCGACCTCAACTACTACACCCAGCTCGTGCTCGAACAGGCCAAGGCTCTCTATCGCTACTTCCCCGAAGCCGAGGACCGGCTGTTCGAGTGAGCGTGGGAGCACCGCCCGGCCCGTCCCATAGATTGTCTGCCGACACAAATGCTGCTCGCTGAGAGCCAGATCATCCTGGGGGAGAACCTGGAGGTGCTGCCGCGGTTCGCGGAGGGGGCCTTCCAGCTGATCTACATCGACCCGCCGTTCAACACGGGCCGGGAGCAGACGCGCCGGACCGTGCAGACGGTGCCCGACGCCGACGGAGACCGGACGGGCTTCAAGGGCCGGCGCTACAGCACGCGGCTGCTGGCGGAGTCCTCCTACGGCGATGAGTTCGAGGACTACCTGGCGTTCCTGGAGCCGCGGCTGCGCGAAGCGCGCCGGCTGCTGAGCGCAAGCGGGACGCTGTACTTCCACATCGACTACCGCGAGGCCCACTACTGCAAGCTGCTGCTGGACGAGCTCTTCGGCCGGGAGTGCTTCCTCAACGAGATCATCTGGGCCTACGACTACGGCGGGC
The DNA here is from genome assembly GCA_035566955.1 of Solirubrobacteraceae bacterium. Taxonomy (GTDB): domain Bacteria; phylum Actinomycetota; class Thermoleophilia; order Solirubrobacterales; family Solirubrobacteraceae; genus Palsa-744. The sequence goes on from DATMPY010000078.1 coordinate 5,471, forward strand.
GCACCCGGCGGCGCTGGCCGACCAAGCACGACACGATCCTGGTGTACGTGAGGGACCCGGCGGGCTACTACTTCGACGCGGAGGCGGTGGACCGCGAGCCGTATATGGCCCCGGGCCTGGTGACCCCCGAGAAGGCCGCCCGGGGAAAGCTGCCCACGGACGTGTGGTGGCACACGATCGTGCCCACCAGCGGCAGCGAGAAGACGGGCTACCCCACGCAGAAGCCCGAGGGGATCCTCAGGCGGATGATCCAGGCCTCCACGCGCCCGGGGGATTGGTGCCTGGACTTCTTCGCCGGCAGCGGCACCCTCGGCGCGGCGGCGGCCAAGCTCGACCGGCGCTACGTGCTGATCGACTCCAACCCCGAGGCGGTGCGCGTGGCGCGCGCGCGGCTGGGCCACGCAGCGGGGGACGGCACGGCCGCCGCGTGAGGCCTGCCGCTGCTCGTGCTGCTGGGGGTATGGTCGCGGCGTGAGGGCTACCGCGGGAGGGTCACGGTGCGGTGGCCAGGCTTTGCGGCCTCAAGCCACCGCGTGCTCGATCGCCCCGAGGCGCTCGATCTCGATGCGCACCACGTCGCCGGAGGCGAGGAAGCGGGGCGGATCGAGGGCCATGCCGACCCCGGAGGGGGTGCCGGTGAGGATCAGGTCGCCGGGGTGCAGGGTGCAGGTCTCGCCGATGAAGGCGACGAGCTCGGGGACCTTGAAGATCAGGTTGGAGGTATTGGAGTCCTGGCGCAGCTCACCGTTGACCCAGGTGCGCAGCCACAGCTCGTGGGGGTCGGGGACCTCGTCGGCGGTGGTGATCCAGGGGCCGTAGGGGCAGAAGCCGTCGGCGCCCTTGGCGCGGGTCCACTGCGGCTCGCGCCCCTGCAGGTCGCGGGCGCTCACGTCGTCGGCGACCGCATAACCCGCGACTCGCCCGCCGGCGCCGATCACCACGGCGAGCTCGCCCTCGTAGTCCAGGCGCCGCACCACGGCGGGGCAGCGCACGGGCGCCCCGGGCGGGGCGGCGGCGGAGGGCAGCTTCGTGAACACCAGCGGGCGCTCCGGGGTCTGCCCGCCGGTCTCGGCGACGTGGTCGGCGTAGTTGAGGCCGATCCCGAAGATCGCCCGCGGCAGGGGGATCGGGGCGAGCAGGGTGACCTCCTCGAGCGCCCACGTGGGGCCCTCCGCGGCCGCCGCGACGCTCGTGGAGTCTCCCGCGCCGGCGGTCCCCTCGGCCCCGAGGACGTCGAGCACGGTCAGGCTCTCGTCGGCGAACGCGCACACCCGCCCGTCCCGGACCACGCCCGCGCGCGCGACGGGGGCATCTGGGGGCAGGAAGGTGGCGAGCCGCATCGCGGCAGCGTACGCGAACCGAGGCGTGGGGGCGCGCAGGCGACGGGTTGGCCCCGAAATCGTGGACTTGCACCGCTCGAAATCGTTTGAGGTTCAGGCCCCTCGAGATGGTGGACCAAAGGCCCTCGAAATCGGGAGGCTCGTATGTTGGGGGCGTGCTCTGCGCTCAGCGTGGCAGCGCCTTGACCTGCACGTTCTCGGCTTCGGCCACGCGGATGAGGGGCCCGTCGCCGGTGGCGAGTGCGTCGGACTCGCCGGTGGCGGCGAGCAGGATGCAGTCCGCGAGCGAGAGGGGCGCGCGGGTGCGGTGGTAGCGGCGTGCGCGGATGTCGGCGGCGTCGCGGGCGATCCGCTCGTCGATGGCGATCAGCGTCATCCTCTCTCCCACGAGCGGTGCGGTCAGCGCCTCCAGCCGCTCCCGGGGGATGCCCTGGACGCGCTGCAGCACATCGAGGGCCTCGGCGAGGTTGACCGCGGTAATCGCCGCCTCGCCGCGCCGCAGCAGCGCCTCCACGTCGTCCGCGGCGGGCTCCTCCGCCAACAACGCGATCAGCGCGAAGGCGTCCAGCAGGACGCTCACCGCGCGGGGCGCCGCCGGCGCTCGGCGAGCGCCTCGGCCTCGCGGGCCTGTGAGCGCAGCTGAGCGCTGCTCATCGAGAGCTCCCCCGCGAGGGCCCCGCGGGCCGCGGCGATCGGATCGTCGGGCGCGGGCCTCAGCACGACTCGATCCCCGAGATCCTCGAGCGCCAACGTCGAGGTGCCCCACCGCCGGCGGATGCTCGACGGGATCGAGATCTGTCCGCCGCGCGTGATCTTGGTTGGTCTCATGATCATGAAGCTTATCATGAGATCTACGTGCCCGCATCCGAGCGCGACGCGGATGATCGCAAAGCGACGCTGTCAGCACCCAGCCGGCGCGGGGGCTATGCTCGCCCAGCGCATGGCGGGCCTGACCAAGCTGGAGCGCGTGTTGCTCCCCACCGTCGCCGTGCTGGCGGGGCTGGCGGGCGCGGCGAACTACGGGAAGTGGGCGGCGGTCCCGCGCTTCGCGCTGGCGACCCTCGCGCTGGCGGGCCTGGCGTGGGTGGTGTCGATCGCGACGGAGCTGCTGGGGGAGCATCTGGGGGCGGCGGCGACGGGGGTGCTGCAGGCGACGCTGGCGAACCTCCCGGAGCTGCTGGTGGTGATATTCGCGCTGAAAGCGGGGGAGCTGGTGGTCGCGCAGACGGCGCTGGTGGGCTCGCTGCTGGCGAACGCGCTGCTGGTGCTCGGCCTCGTAATCGTGGTCGGCGCGCGCCGGGCCCCGGATGGGATCATGCGCTTCTCCAGCCGCCTGCCCAACGACACCACGACGCTGCTGATCGTGACGGTGTTCCTGATCGTGCTGATCGGTCTCGCGCTCAGCTCGGGCAGCCAGGCGGGGCAGCACGTGCAGGCGATCTCGGTGGTGGGGGCGTGTTGCCTGCTGGTGGTGTACGGGACGTGGCTGGTCCCCTACCTGCGCGGGGAGGGGGGGCGGAGCGGCGCCGACTCGCCCCCCGCGCCCGGGGGCGCGGCCCCCCGCCTCACGCTGCGAGGGACGCTCACGCTGCTGGTGCTGGCGGCGGTGGCGTCGGGGTTCGTGTCGGCGTGGTTCGTGAACGCGCTGGCCCCGGCGATCGCGGTGCTGCATATCTCCACGGCGTTCGCGGGCCTCGTGATCGTGGCGATCGCGGGCAACGCGGTGGAGCACGTGGCAAGCATCGTGCTGGCGGCCCGTGGCCAGTCGGACCTGGCGATCGCGGTGATCAAGAGCTCGGTGGCGCAGATCGCGGCGTTCCTGTTCCCGGCCCTCGTGCTGATCTCCCTGGCCCTGCCGACCCAGCTGACGTTCGCGCTCTCGCCGATCTACATCGGCGCGCTCGGCCTGATGACGATCGCGGTGTGGCAGGTAACGGGCGACGGCGAGGCGGCGGCCTTCGAGGGCTGGGCGCTGGCCGCGATCTACGTGATCGTGGCGGTGGTGGCGGCCTACCAGTAACAGCCGGTCTCCCAGTCCCGGAGCGCATTTTCTTATTTGGATGAGGGCCGGCAGAGCCGGCCGGGGGCGGCGTTCGCAGCCTGCGCTCAGGCCCGCCCCAAACGGCCGCGGCAACAGAGGGCTTGACAAGTGCCCGCCATCCTGCTTATAGTAGTCCTACCCTGGTTTCCAGTGACAAGTAGCCAGGCGCGTTTTAAACGTACATAGGTCTGGTTCGGTCTTGGGTGTGGCCACCGCAGGTGGCCACCGAGGCAACGACGACCGGTTGCTGCCGGGAGAGGGACCGCATCGGAGGTTAAATAGAGGAAGCAGTTTCCGCGTGAGTTCGAGAGGGACAACGTGACAGGGACCGCTGGGTCTACGACCGGCGCGTGCGTGGCCGAGGAGGGGAATGTGTCCATGAGAGATTGTATTCATCACGTGCGGCGCAGGGCGCTGGTCGGCCCGTGCGGGTCGGTCGGTTCTCTGATCGGGCGCAACACCGTGGTGGGTGTGTGTGCCGCGTGCGCGTGTCGGTGTGTCGTCGTGGTCATGTCGAGGAGGGGATGGTCTGATGAGTGCTCGTAAGCTGATCGTGACGGCCGTCGCGTGGTTGTGCGTGGCCGGTGTCTCCGCGGCGGGGGCCGTCTCCGCGTCGGCCGCGGTAAGGCATAAGTATCTGTGGCAGATCGCCGAAGTGCCGCAGCTCAGGGAACTGCCGAAACTCTCCGAACCGCCGCCGGGTTATCTCACCCAGGTGGAAGGGATAGCGGTCGACTCCGGCGACCTCTACACGACAGAACGATTGGAAGTAATAGTCGCCGGGAACTATGTGGTCCGGACGAATGTGTTTGATGCTGGGACGGGCGCGTTCGTTTCGCAGTTCGAACAGGCCCCCGGTTTGCCTGGGCAGCCAAGCGGTGTCGCGGTCGGGCACGCCACCGGTGAACCATTGGTGTATGTCGGGGATAAATCCGGGTCGCCCCTGGGTGTGGACGTGTTCTCCGCGGATGGCGCGCACCTGACGGGCTGGAATGGTGCCGATACACCGGAAGGCAATTTTGGCGCAGAAGGCGTCCGGGGGCTCGCGGTCGACAACTCGAATAGTCTGTCTGACTGGGCTGCGGGGGACGTGTATGTTCGTGGTCGCTCTGTCGTGGATGTCTTCAAGCCGGAAGCTGGTGGAGCAGAGAAATACGTCACGCAGTTGACGGGTGTATCGCCGGGGGAACCCTTCAAATCCCCGGAGCAGGTGGCCATCGATGAATCGAATGGTGATGTGCTGGTCGCCGATGAGAGGGGCACCGGGACTGTTATCGATGTTTTTGCGCCCGGGGCGCTTGAAGGCTCTTATGAATTCGTGCGCGCGATCGGGGGCCCGCCACCGAGCGGCACGTTCGGCCCTGTCGGAGGTTTGGCGGTCGATGGTGCCAGCGGCGACGTGTATGTCTCAAGAGTGCAGGTCTTCGAAGGGCGCGAGGAAAGCTTGGTTGACGAGTTCAGTATGGCTGGTGTTTACCTGGGGCAGATCGTTGGTTCGGAAACGCCTGGGCATCGTTTTCTTAGTGCGTTGTCGCTCGCGGTTGACCCGGTCTCGCATCGGCTCTACGTCCTTGACAGTGGAGCGGCACAGTCTCCGCAGGAGCCGTCTGTTGTGGATGTGTTCGGTCCGGATATCGTGATTCCCGATGTGACGACTGGGTCGGTCTCGGGTGTGGGGGCGCTCGGCGCGACTGTGAATGGTACCGTCAACCCGGATGGGGAAGGCCCGGCGAGCTGTCAGGTTGTGTGGGGCGCCACTCTCGAATTCGGTCATAGCAGCGCGTGTTCTGCCACGATCCCCGAAGGTGACAGCCCGGTGGTGACGCAGGCGCCGCTGAGCGGTCTTGAACCGGACACGACCTACTTCTACCGGATGGAGGCGACGAACAAGAACGGCACCAATCAGGGCGAAACGTGGCAGACCCGGGAATTCAAGACCATCGGCCCGGGCATGCATGGCGAGGAGGTGACGTCCGTCGCGGCGGAAGCGGCGAGTTTCGCGGCGACGATCGACCCCGATGGGGCTCCGACGAGTTACTATTTCCAGTACGGGCAGACGAGCGCCTATGAAGCCGACACGCCCGCTCTGAGTGGGCAGGCTCCCGATGGTGCCGCGATCGGCTCGGGGGTGGGCGATGTGAACGTCAGCCGCCACGTGCAGGGTCTGCAGGTGAACACCACCTATCACTACCGTGTCGTGGTGGTCAGCGAAACAGCACCCGGGCGGGTGGAAACCTTCACCGGTCCCGACCTGACGTTCACCACCCAGCACACTGGTGGCGCGCTGACGCTGCCGGATGGGCGGGGATGGGAGCAGGTCTCGCCGGCGAACAAGCACGGCTCGCTGATCCTGGCGATCGGCCAGGTAAGTGCGGTGACGCAGGCCGCCGCGGATGGTAATGGGATTACGTATCTGGCGACGCTTCCCACGGAAGTCGAACCGCCGGGTTATCCTGGCGTGGGTCAGGTGTTCTCCACGCGCGGCCCCGGTGGCTGGTCCTCGCGCGATATCCCCGAGCCCCACAAGAGCGCCAACGGCCTTTCCGCCGCGCCGGAATACCAGTTCTTCTCGAGGGATCTCTCTCTCGGTCTGCTGGAACCGCAGGGTCTCGGTCTCGTACCGCTCTCACCCAACGCGTCTGAAAAGACTCCGTATCTCCGCCGGAGCGCGCTTTGCGAAACTCCTGCCACGGTGGGCGAATGCTATTCGCCGATCCTCAGCGGCAAGCAGGGCGTCGCTGACGTTCCGCCCGGGACGAAATTCGGTGAAGCGGTCCATTTCATCGGGGCGACACCGGATCTCAAGCACATCATGTTCCTGTCCCGTGTGGCCCTGACGTCCACCGCCATCCCCCGTAATGAGATCTACGAGTGGTCGGCGGAAAAGCCCGCGGATGAACAGGTGCAGCTCGTGAGTATCCTGCCGGCCGATGAAGGCGGCGGCCCGGCGCAGGTTAACGATGGGGGGATCGGTCTCGGCTTGGCGCCCAGGGGGGAATGGGAGGAAGGCCAGCGTGCGGTCTCGGCCGATGGCTCGCGGGTCTTTTGGGTGGTGGGCACCACCCTTGGGGGTGAACGGCGTCTTTATATGCGCGACCTGGCTAAGGGTGAAACCGTACGGCTAGACGTGCGGCAGCCGGGTGCGTCCGGGCACCCGACGGCCGAACCGTCCTTTCAGATCGCAAGCAGCGATGGGTCGAAGGTGTTCTTCACGGACGGCCAGCCGCTGACTGCGCAGTCAAACGAACGGGGCGATGACCTGTATGAGTGTGAAATCGTCGAAGAAGCCGGCAAGCTCAAATGCGGGTTGCGGGATCTGACCCCCGCGACCGGGGGCCACGCGGCCGAAGTCGAGAACATGGTGCTGGGAGCCAGCGAAGACGGGTCGTATGTGTACTTCGTCACGGGCAATGGGTTGGCGTTGTATGAGTACCACGATGGGGTGAGCACGTTCATCGCGTCCCTCTCCCAGGAGGACGAACTGGACTGGGGCGGCTCTAATCCCGTCTTCAGCAACTTGGGTAAATTCACTTCGGAGGTGAGTCCCAGTGGGCGTTATCTGGAGTTCATGTCCAGCAGGGATCTCGTCGGCTATGACAATCTCGACGCTAACAGCGGGCGCCCGGATCAGGAGGTCTACGAGTATGACGCGGTCGCGAACCATCTCGTCTGCGCGTCCTGCAACCCGACCGGGTCGCGGCCGGTGGGTGTCGAAGTCGGTTCAGCTCTAACCCCGAGGCTTGTCGACATGTCGCACGGCGACGTATTTAGTGTACATAGTTGGGTGGCGGCGAACGTGGCCACGGGGGTCTTTCTCGGTGGTTACGGTGAATCGTTGTATCAGCCTCGTTATCTGTCGGATTCGGGGCGGCTTTTCTTCAACAGCAGCGATGCTTTGGTTCCGCAGGACATCAACGGTAATGAGGATGTCTACCAGTATGAGCCTGCGGGGATCGGGAGTTGCACGGTGTCCTCTGCGACGTTCGGTGAACGTTCGGGTGGGTGTGTGGATCTGATCTCTTCGGGGACGGGGGCGGGCGAATCGGGGTTCCTGGACGCCAGCGAAAACGGCGAAGACGTGTTCTTCCTAACAGCTGACAGGCTGGTGCCTCAGGATGTGGATACGGCGTTGGATGTGTATGACGCGCGTGTATGCACGACGCGGGAGCCGTGCGTGGGCGCGCCGGTGTCGGTGCCGGCGTGCACGACGTCCGATGCGTGCAGGGCCGCGCCGTTGTCCCAGCCCGCGGCTTATGGGGCGCCCGCGAGCGCGACGTTCTCGGGGACGGGGAACATCGCCGCGGCGGAACCGGCGGCTGGGAAGCCGCCCGCCTCGCACAGGGTCGTTAGGAAAAAGCACAAGCATCCGAAGAAGGGCCGGTCGAGGCATGCGAAGAGGGCCGGGAGGCGGCCTGTACTGCGGGTCAACGCGAGGAAGGGGAGCGGGCGATGAGGGCGATACGGGCGATCGGGAGGCGGGGCGCGCTGGGAGCGGTATGTATGGTGCTGCTCGGGGGTGGCGCGATCGGCGCGAGCCCGGCGTACGCCGAAGCGCCGTGGTGGGGTCTGAGCTCCAACGCGAACCCGACGAATCTACTCCCGGGCCTGAGCAGGAACGAGGTGCAGGAAGTAACGGTCAAAGCCACCGGCGGCGAATTGATTTTGGTTGAACTTACGAATTTCAAGGTGGGGTTCTTCAAATGGGACGCCACGCATGAAGAACTCCAGGCCGGCCTGGAAGAAATGTATGGGGCGGGCAACGTCGAAGTGAGCGGTGGGCCCGGTGACGAACAGGGCACGAAACCGTATGTGATCACGTTCACGGGGGGTTTGGCGGACAAGCCGGTCGAACCGATATTCGTGTACGGTGGTGCGCTGAGTGGGCCCGGGGCGGAAGCGAGGGGTAGCGAGAAGACGCGGGGGAGGGCTGACGGGCAGATCGTCGTGATGGCGGAGAATCTCGGTAACGGCAGCGCGAACGGCGCGACCGCGCCGATCACGATCACGGACATGCCACCCGAAAAACTCAAGGTGGTAGGGATCGAAGGACTCGCCGGCCTGGGTAATGGCAAAAAGGGCCCTGTGACATGCTCGGAAGATCTGAATGAAAGGCCGTTGAAGTGTTCGTTCGCTGGGACGCTGGGCCCGTATGAAGTGTTTGAAATCCGGGTTTCGGTGGACCTTGAACCGGGTGCGAGCGCGGGTGAGGAAAACCAGGCGAGCGCGTTCGGTGGCGGCGCCACGGCATCAAAGACGGTTGCGCGCCCGCTGCGAATCGGCGGTAAAGAAGAATTCGGGATCGAAGAAGGCGTGCTGATGCCCGAAGAATTCGGCGGGAAGCCTACGACCCAGGCCGGGTCCCACCCGTTCCAGCTGACGAGCATCGTCACGCTCAACCGGACCCCCGCAACGGCAGGGAACGGGACCGCTCAGCAGCAGCCGGTCGCCGATGCGAAGGATATCCGGTTCCGTCTACCCCGCGGGCTGGTCGGCAACCCAACGCCGTTCCCGCAATGCACCGACGAGCAGTTCTCAAGAAAAAGCGCAAGCGGAGCAGTGAGCGACTGTCCACCGGAGACCGCTGTCGGGGTCGCCGATATCACGTTCTACGAACCTAAAATTCTCGGCTATTTCACGTCCACGTCGCCGGTGTTCAACATGGTTCCGCAGGCGGGGGAGCCGGCGCGGTTCGGGTTCGACGCGACGGTTTTGCGGGTGATCCTGGATACCTCTGTGCGGACGGGCGACGATTATGGTGTGACGGTCAGCTCGAATAACATTTCGCAGATCGCGGGGCTCTTGAGCAGCAAGATCACTTTCTGGGGTGTCCCCGGTGACCCGCGCCACGACGCGCAGCGCGGATGGAACTGCCTGGCTGGCATTGCCGGGTGCGCGCCGTTGAATGCGCTGTCGACGCCGCCGTTGTTGTCGTTGCCGACGTCGTGTGGTGGCCCGTTGCAGGCTGGTATCGAAGCGGATTCGTGGCTGGCGCCCAAGGAAGTCGTCACGGCGGGGATGAGCGAACCGATGCCGAGTCTTGATGGGTGTAATCATTTGCCGTTCACGCCGTCGATTTCGATAGCTCCCGATGTGACGGCGGCGAGTACGCCGACGGGTTTGACGGTGGGGGTGCATATCTCCCAGAGTGCGGCATTGAACCCGGCGGGGTTGGCGGAGTCGACGCTGAAGGATACGACGGTCGCGTTGCCGGAAGGCTTGGGGTTGAATCCTGGTGGCGCGGATGGTTTGGAATCGTGTTCGGAGGCGCAGATTGGGTTCCTGCCTGGTCAGAGTAGCCCGGGGGCGTTGCGGTTTACGGCGGGCTTGCCGCAGCCGTTTTGCCCGGATGCGTCGAAGATCGGTACGGTGGAAATCGAAACGCCGTTGTTGCCGAACGCGTTGAAGGGCGCTGTGTATCTCGCCGGGCAGGGCGCTAACCCGTTCGGGTCGCTGGTAGCGATGTATATCGTCGCTGAAGACCCGGTGTCGGGGGTGCTCGTCAAGCTCCCCGGCGAAGTCGCGCTCAGCGCGACGGGACAGGTGACGGCGATCTTCAAGGACACGCCGGATGTTCCCTTTGAAACGTTGCGGATGCATTTCTTCGGTGGTGCGCGCGCGCCGCTGGCGACACCCCCGTTATGCGGGGCCTATACGACCGCGGCGTCGTTTACGCCGTGGTCGGGGCAGGGCGCGGTGGGGGCATCCTCGACGTTCGCTATCGCTACGGGCGCGGGCGGCAGCCCTTGTCATAGCCCGTTGCCGTTCGCGCCGTCGCTGACGGCGGGCACGACGAGTATCCAGGCTGGGGACTTCAGCCCGTTTACGATGACGATGAGCCGCGAAGACGGCGACCAGGACCTGAGCGGTGTGCAGCTGCAGATGCCGGAGGGCCTCTCGGGGTCCCTGGGGTCGGTGAAGCTCTGCCCAGAACCACAGGCCGACGACGGGACGTGTGGCCCTGAAAGCTTGATCGGGCACACGATCGTTGGTGTCGGGGTGGGCGGTAACCCGTACACCGTGACGGGTGGCGAAGTGTTCATCACGGGCCCCTATAAGGGCGCGCCGTATGGCCTGTCGATCGTCAACCCGGCGAAGGCCGGGCCGTTCGATCTCGGGAAGGTCATCGTGCGGGCAAAGATCGAAGTGGACCCCGCGACCGCGGCGTTGAGGATCACCACGGACACGACCGGCCCCTACGCGATCCCTCGTATCCTGCGGGGAATACCGCTACAGATCAAGCGCATCAACGTTCTGATCGACCGTCCGAGCTTCACGTTCAACCCGACGAACTGCGAAAAGATGGCTATCACAGGGGCGCTGACCAGCACGCTGCAGGCGACCTCGGCGCTATCGGTGCCTTTCCAGGCGACGAACTGCGCGGTCCTGAAGTTCGCGCCTAAATTCGCGGTCTCCGCGAGCGGGAAGAACAGCCGGTTGAACGGGGCGAGCCTGACCGTGAAGCTCTCCTACCCCAGCGCGCCGCAAGGCACACAGGCGAACATCGCCAGGGTCAAAGTCGAGCTTCCCAAGCAGCTACCCTCGCGGCTAACGACGCTGCAGAAAGCGTGCACCGTCGCGCAATTCCAAGCGAACCCCGCTGGCTGCCCCGCGACGTCGATCATCGGGCACGCCAGGGCGAGCACCCCGATCCTGCCCGTCCCCCTGGAAGGACCCGCGTACTTCGTCAGCCACGGCGGGGAAGCGTTCCCCAGCCTCATCATCGCGCTGCAGGGCTACGGTGTCACCGTCGATCTCGTCGGTACGACCTTCATCAGCAAAGCCGGGATCACGAGCAGCACATTCAAGACGGTCCCCGACGTACCCGTCAGCACATTCGAACTGAGCCTCCCCCAGGGCCCCTACTCCGCGCTCTCGGCCAACGGGAACCTCTGCGCGAGCAAACTCACGATGCCAACCGAATTCCTCGCCCAAAACGGCGCCCTGATCAACCGCTCCACCCCCATCACCGTCACCGGCTGCCCCAAG
>DATMPY010000079.1:0-12659 GCA_035566955.1 Solirubrobacteraceae bacterium
CCCGCTTACCGGGTGCGACTTGCTCGAATTCGCCCCGGCGATCGCGGCCTCTCCGGATACGACCCGAGCGGACACCCCCGCGGGCTTCACGTTCGGCGTGAAGATGGGCCAGGAAGGCCTCCGCAACGCGGCCGTGGGCTCGGAGGCGGACATCGAGAACACGACGGTGACCTTGCCGGAAGGTATCGCGATCAACCCGGGTCAGGCCAACGGGCTCGGCGCATGCCAGTTCTCGCAGGACGGGATTGGCATGGCAGGCCCTCCGTCGTGCCCGTCGAATTCGAAGATAGGGCAGGTGGAAATCGAAACGCCGGTACTGAGGAACAATCTCGACGGCAACGTGTATGTGCTGCAATCCAACCCGCCGAATCTGAAGTTGCTGGTCGCGCCGGAAGACCCGTCCGACGGTATCTACGTGAAGTTCATCGGCGATGTGCATCTGAACGAAACCACGGGCCAGCTGGTGACGACGTTCGAACAGACACCGCGGCTGCCGTTCAGCGCGCTGAAGTTCACGTTCAGCGGCGGTGCGCAGGCGGCGTTGTCCACGCCGACTGACTGCGGGACGTACACGACCAGCGGCGTCTTCACGCCGTGGAGCGGCGAGGAAAACGCGCTGGTGAGCAACAGCTTCGCGATCGACAGTGGCACCGGCGGCGCCCCGTGCCCGCCCAGCCCTTTGCCGTTCGGCCCGACGATGGACGCGGGCGCCACGACCGACCAGGCTGGCGGGTTCACGGACTTCTCGCTGTTGCTCACCCGAGCTGACGACCAGCAGCGGATCTCCACGCTGCAGTTCAAGACCCCGGAGGGTCTGCTCGGCGAGATCGCGAAGGTGCCGCTGTGCGGCAACGCGCAGGCCGAAGCGGACACGTGTCCCGAAGCCTCGCAGATCGGCCATACGGTCGTGGAGGCGGGCCCCGGTCCCTATCCGCTCGTGGTGCCCCAGCCGGGCTCCCCGCCCGCGCCGATCTACCTGACGGGTCCCTACAAGGGCGCTCCCTTCGGCCTGCTGATCAAGGTGCCGTTGGTGGTTGGGCCGTTCGTCCTTGAAACTCAGAGGGTGCGCGCGAAGATCGCAGTGGACCCGCTCACCTCGCGCTTGACGGTCACGACCGATCCACTGCCGTCGATCATCAACGGCGTCCCCGCGGATCTGCGGGCGATCGACGCGGTGATCGACCGTCCGGAATTCATGTTCAACCCGACGAGCTGCGCGCCCGCGTCGTTCGCGGGCACGGTCACCTCGACAGCAGGCGCGCTCGCGTCAATCTCCACCCACTTCCAGGTCGGCTCGTGCCGCAGCCTGGAATTCAAGCCCAACTTCAAAGTCTCGGCCTCGGGTAAGACATCGCGAGCGAACGGGGCGAGCTTGGACGCGAAGATCGTCTATCCGACCGGGGCGCTGGGGGACAATCAGGCGAGCTCGCAGTCGAACATCGCGAGGGTGAAGGTCGAACTGCCCAAGCAGCTGCCGTCGCGGTTGACGACGCTGCAGAAGGCGTGCCCCGTCCAGGTCTTCGAAGCGAACCCGGCGGGCTGCCCGCAGGCATCTGCGGTGGGCCGCGCGACCGCGGTCACACCGGTGCTGCCCGTCCCGTTGACGGGCCCGGCGTATTTCGTCTCGCATGGCGGGGAAGCATTCCCGAGCCTGGTCGTGGTGCTGCAGGGCTACGGCGTCACGGTCGACCTGGTGGGCTCGACGTTCATCGACAAAAAGACGGGGATCACGAGCAGCACGTTCAAGCAGGTCCCCGATGTTCCGATCGGCTTGTTCGAGCTGACGCTCCCTCAGGGCACGTTCTCCGCGCTTGCGGCGAACGGCAACCTGTGCAAGTCGCAACTGGCGATGCCGACGGAATTCGTGGCGCAGGACGGCGCGGTACTCCGTCAGAACACGAAGATCGCTGTGACGGGCTGCCCGAAGGTGAAGGGGACGTTGCATAGGAAGAAGGGGAAGGGGAAGGGCAGGAAGGCTGGCAGGCCCGCCCACGGCGGGAGCGGGGCCAAGGTCGCGAGGAAGGGCGAGTAGGGGCCTGGTGGGCGGAACAGTCATGTCCTCACGTGGTCCCAGCGGAGCCTCGGGGCGTCCGGCTCGCGGCATCGAGCGCGACGCCGGGCGCCCTGGCGGGGGTGCCGCGAGCCGTCGCGGTGAACGCTCGTCCGGTGGCCGGGACTCCGTGCGCGTGGCCCGGGCCGGTGGGGATCGCAACGGTGCCCAGGCCGATGTTGATCGGGGCGGCGGCCGGAGCGGTGTGGCGGAGATTCAGCGCGTGCGGATGATCGCGGCGTTGATCGATGTCGCCCGCGAGCGCGGCGTGGGTGGGGTGACCGTGGCGCATATCGTGGCCCGCTCGGGGGTCTCCCGGCGTACGTTCTACGAAATCTTCACGGACCGCGAGGACTGCTTCATCGCGGCGTTCGACATGGCGGTGCAGCACGCGGCGCAGCGCGTGCTCCCGGTGTACCATGCGCCGGGTGCTTGGCGGGAGCGGGTCAGGGCCGGTCTGGGTGCGCTGCTGGAACTCCTGGAGGACGAGCCGGGGATGGGCGCGCTGTGCATCGTGGAGGCGCTGGGTGCGGGCCCGGTCGTGCTGGAGCGCCGCGCGCGGGTCGTGAACGCGCTGATCGACGCGGTCGACGATGGCCGCAAGGAGGCGCGGGGCAGAGCGCGGCCGACGCGCCTGACGGCAGAGGGTGTGGTCGGCGCGATCCTCGCGGTGTTGCATGCGAGGCTCATGGCGGGTGAGGACGTCCCGTCGATGACCGGGCTGCTGGGCCCGTTGATGGGGATGATCGTGCTGCCCTACCAGGGGCAGGCGACGGCGGCGCGCGAAACCTCCCGCGCAGTGCCGCGAAGGCACCGCGCGGCGCATCCCGAGGGTGACCCGTTGCGGCATCTCGACATGCGCCTGACGTACCGCACGGTGCGGGTGCTGCTGGCGATCGCGGAGCTGGGTAGGCGGGGATCAAATCCCAGCAACCGCCAAGTCGCGGACGCCTCCGGGGTTCAAGACCAGGGGCAGATCTCCAAGCTGCTGGCGCGTCTGGAGCATCTTGGGTTGATCTGCAACAGCGGCGTGGGCCCCGCGCGCGGGGCCCCCAACATCTGGAGCCTCACCGCCTGGGGCGCTGAGATCGAGCAGACGATCCGCCGCCAGGCGGCCCCTGCTGGCCGCTGATAGCCCTGGGGGATCCGCCGCCAGGCTGAACCTGCGGGCAGCGGGCAGCTGAGAGGCTTCGTTCGCGGGGCATGGAAGCTCCGCGCCCACGCGCCTGATGTCGAGCTGCGCCGCGCGGATGATCTCAAGGGAAAAACCCCTGAATCGCCCTGCCCGCGGGACGGTCGCGCGAGGCAGACGGCCCCGCGGCCCGCGCCCGGCTGGAGGTCCTTACCAGCGCGGTGAGGCGAGCGAGGCGCGGCGGGATTCTGTATACCGGCAATGCGGAATCTCTGCATCGCGGTATGATGGGGACATGACGATCAAGGTGCGCGAGCGGGGCACGATCACGCTGCCGGCGGCGGTGAGGAAGGCGGCGAAGCTGGACCGCCCGGACAGCCAGGTGGAGGTGCGCCTGCGCGAGGACGGTGTGATCGAGCTGATCCCGGTGATCACGATCCCCGTGGATCAGGCGTGGTACTGGACGGAGGAGTGGCAGGCGGGGGAACGCGAAGTGGATGAAGAGGCAGCGCGCGGGGAAGGACAGGTGTTCGACAGTGCAGAGGAGTTCGTTGCGCACCTGCGCCGGATCGCGGGCGACGACGAGGAGTGAAGTACGGAGCTTATCCTCGCTTTGAACGCGAGTTCGAAAGACTGCCAGAGGCGCATCGAAGGGCCTTCTACGCGGTCATTCCGCGATTCCAGGAAGCGGCTGAACGAGCCGCGGCGGGCGCGGCGAACCCGTGGCCGGCGGGTCTGCGCATCAAGAAGGTGCAGGGCAAGAGCGGCGTATGGGAGATGACCTGGAGCATGGACCACCCCGACGGCCGCGCGACGTGGGAGTGGGCCGAGATCAACGGTGAGCCGGCTGTGTGGTGGCGGCGAATCGGCACCCACCGGATCTTCGCTGACCCGTAGGCCCAGAACATCTGACAAGGGCCACCAATGATTCACCCGCGAGCGTGGTGAAGAGCAGGCCGAAGCCGCGGTCAGGTAGGACGCGTGTCCGGCAAGCCTGGCGGCGAGCGGTTCTGGACGCACGACTGGCGGCGCAGCTGGGATGAGGCACCCACCGGATCTGCGGCGCAGTTGTGGGGAATCCCGGATCTGCGGATCTGCGGCGCAGCTGGGATGAGGCATCCACCGGATCTTCACCGACCATAGGACCATCCGCGGCGAGTCCCGCCTGTGCCCCGCTCTCCCCGGCAGCTTCGCGCGCTCGAGACCGCGGGCCCCTGAGCGCTGCTACGCCCCGGCCCCAGCCCCCCCGCGGCCCTCTCCCCCGGCGAAGCGCGCGGCGCCGCGGACCGCGTCGGCGAAGACGTCGGGCCCGGCCTGGGCCTCGAGGGCGAGGCCCGCGGGGAGGGTCATCCCAAGGCCCTCGATCGCGGCGCGGCGATCGGCAAGCATGGTGCGCTGGGGGAAGCGGGCGAGGCCCTCTGCCAGCTCCAGCGCTCGCTCGAGGTGGCGACCGGGGGCGACGAGCTCGTTGACGAGCCCGATGGCGTGGGCCTCGGCGGCATCCATGATGCGCCCGGTGAGGATGATGTCAAGCGCCCGCCCGAGCCCGACGACGCGGGGCAGGCGCTGGGTGCCGCCGTCGATCAGGGGCACGCCCCAGCGGCGCTCGGGGAAGCCGAGCCGGGAGTCCTCGGTGGCGATCCGCAGGTCGCACCACAGCGCGAGCTCCAACCCTCCCGCGAGGGCGAAGCCGGAGATCGCGGCGATGGTGGGCTTGGAGGGCGTGAGGCGGGTGAAGCCCATCGGCCCCTCGGGCGCGGTGAGGCGCCCGCCGAAGCTCTCGATCGCCTTGAGGTCGGCGCCGGCGCAGAAGGCCACGCCGCCAGCCCCGGTGAGCACGAGCACGTGGGCCTCCGCGTCGGCCTCGAAGCGCAGGTAGGCCTCGTGCAGCGCGACCGCGGTGGGCCCATCCACGGCGTTGCGCCGCGCCTGACGGTCGATCGTGACCAGCGCGGCGGCCCCGCGGCGCTCGTAGTGGACGAGCGGGGGGACGGCGTCGGCGGGCTCGCGCGAGACCCTGTCTGCGAACTCCGCGGGCGGGGTGGGCTCGGCGTCGTGCTCGCTCATCGGGCTCGCCGCGCCGATCTCCCGCGCGGGTTCGTTACCAGCCGCCGCGCAGGCCGGCGTCGCCGAGGCGCTTCTTGGCCGCTTTGCGGGCGTCCTTGCGCTTTTCCAGACGCCACTGCAGGAGGCTCATGAGCAGCACGAAGGTGGGGAAGAAGATGACCAGGATGAAGCCGGCCTCGGTGACGACCTTGTCGTTGGTCGCCCCATAGAAGCCGCGCCCGTCGTTGTTGGCCAGCGCCGCGGGGGCGAGCAGCATGAGCAGCAGGAGGCTGGTGGCGAGGCTCGAGAGCAGTCGGCGCATGGCTGCCCGAAATGCTACCGAAGCGCGCGGGGGGAGGCGGCGTTGCGCACTGTTTGCACGATCCGCGATCGATCACCCTGTGGGTCCGGTGACCGATGCGGGGAGGGTGAAGCGGATGCGTGTGCCGTGGGGAATGTCCGGTGTGCCGCCGGCCCCCTCGGCGAGCCAGATGCGCCCGCCGTGGGCCTCGACGATGGCGCGTGAGATGGCGAGGCCGAGGCCGCCGCCGGGGCGGGTGCGGGCGGCTTCGCCGCCGCCGCGGTAGAAGGGCTCGAACACGTGGGGGCGGTCCTCGAGGGCGATGCCGGCGCCGGTGTCGGCGACCTCGACCTCGACGGCGCCGTTGACGGCGGCGGCGCGGACGGCGATGCTGCCGTCGGGGGGCGTGTGGTGGATCGCGTTCTGGAGGAGGTTGAGTAGCACGCGCTGGAGCTTGTCGGGGTTGGCCTCGGCGGGGGCGAGGCCCTGGGGGAGCTCTACGCTGAGCGCCACCCCGGCGGCCTCGCCGGCGGGGCGCACGAGCTCGAAGGTCTCCCCCACGAGCTGGCTGAGGTCGACGGGCTCGGTGCTCCATTCGAGCTCGCCGGCGTCCAGGCAGGAGAGCTCGAAGAGGTCGTCGATCAGGGCCCCAAGGGTGCGGGTGTGGGCGCCGATGGTGCGCACGTAGCGCCGCGCGGTGGCGGCGTCGACGAGCTCGTCCTCGAGTGCCTGGGTGAGCAGACGCAGGGTGCTGAGGGGGGTGCGCAGATCGTGGGAGACGGCGGCGATCACCTGGCGGCGGGCGGCGTCGGCGCTGTCGCGGGCGTGCTCCTCGGCGCTGAGCGCGGCGATCATGCGGTTGGCGGTGCGGGCGAGGTCTTCGAGCTCGCGGCCGGAATGAGCCTCGATCTGGATGTCGCGCTCGCCGCGCTCCAGGGCGTGCAGCCCGGCGCCGATGGCGCGCACGTCGCGTACGACGCCGCCGAGCAGCAGCTGGGCGGCGCGCGCGGCGACGACGGCGGCGAACAGCAGGATCGCAACTGTCATCCAGGCGTCATGGGGGGAGACGAACATCACGGCGGCGCCGATCGCAACCGCGGCGAGCAGCTGCCCGAGCGCGAGCGCGACGCCGAGCCCGAAACGCCGGCGCAGGGTGGATAGCCGCACGCGCCCGCCGTCGGCGAGTTGCGCGAGGGCGAGCGCGAGGAGCCCGACGGGCACGAGGATCTCGACGGTCACGAGCACCGCATGGGCATCCCCGATCGCGGCCATCACCGTGCAGGCGGGCAGCAGGGCGGCGAGCAGGACGACGGCGAGGGAGAGCGCGGAGCGCAGCGGGGAGCGCGTCATCGGGGAGCGCTCGGGGTGGAGGGTGGAGGGGTGGGTGTCAATCGGGGGCGTCTCATGGCTGAAAGCGGTAGCCGACGCCCCACACGGTTTGGATGTAGCGGGGATGCTCGGGGTCGGGCTCGATCTTGGCGCGCAGACGGCGGATGTGGACGGTGACTGTGGAGCTGTCGCTGTAATCGGGGAGCTGCCAGACGAGCTCCATGAGGCGGTCGCGCGAGAAGACCTGCCCGGGGTGCTGGGCGAGGAAGGCGAGCAGGTCGAACTCGCGCGCGGTCAGCGCGACCTCGCGCTCGCCGGCCGCGTTCTCGCTGACGCCCGCTCCCTCGCTCGCGGCCACCGTGACCCGCTCAACGCCCTCCGCATCGCCGACCCCCACCAGCGCCCGCCGCGTGGCGGGCTCGACGCGCAGCCCGTCGAAGCGCAACTCGGATTGTGACTCGGCGCCGGGAACGGGATCGCCGGTGGGTCCGCGGCGGAGCACTGCTTCGACGCGAGCGACGAGCTCGCCGGGGGAGAAGGGCTTGACGACGTAGTCGTCGGCGCCGCGGCGCAGCCCGACGATCCGCTCGGCCTCGCGGCCGCGGGCGGTGAGCAGGATCACCCGCGCGGAGGGCCCGTCCTGCTCGTGGAGGCGGCGCATCACCTCGAGGCCGTCGATCCCGGGGAGCATGATGTCGAGCACCACGAGGTCGGGGGGGCTCTGGGCGCTGAGCGCGAGCGCCTGGGCGCCGTCGCCGGCTACGCGCGCTTGGTACCCGGCGCGCTCCAGGTAGCGGGCGACGATCTCGGCGATCGTGGGCTCGTCGTCCACGACCAGCACGGACCCGCGCGGGGAGGTCTCTGCGGCTGCGCTCATCGCC
Organism: Solirubrobacteraceae bacterium; assembly: GCA_035566955.1. GTDB lineage: Bacteria > Actinomycetota > Thermoleophilia > Solirubrobacterales > Solirubrobacteraceae > Palsa-744. The sequence goes on from DATMPY010000079.1 coordinate 7,740, forward strand.
GTGGCGATCATGGCAGGCGCTCGGCGGGCAGACGGCGCGCCTCTCGTGGCGGCGTTCGCCGGGGCCCGGCCATGTCCGTGGTGGTCATGGCGGCGTCCATGGGATCACCCGAAGGTGTAGTCGAAGACTTCGACCCCGGGGGCGGCTTCGACGGTGAGGGTGTGGGTCTGGACGTTGGGGAGTTCCACGAGGCGGTAGAGCCGGTCGCGGCTGACGGCGACGGTCCCGTTGTGCACGTCGCTGCCGGCGAGCCGAGCGGGAACGGGGTGGCCGTCGAGCAGCACGCGCAGTGGGCGGGTGGCCCCGGGGGAGCCCATGACAAGGTAGGCACGGCGTGAGCGGAAGGTGAGCGCGAGCTTGGAGGAGCGCTCGGCGGTGACGCCCCACCCTGCGACGCGCCAGAGCCCGGCGTAGCGCAGTCCACTGAGCGGGGGGCCGTGGGCGGGGAGGGGCCCGTATTCGTGCAGGCCGTTGACGATCTGGCCGTTGGTGAAGCGCTGGGCGCGTTCGGAGCCGAGGTAGGACTCGGGGGTGATTTCAACTTCGGAGGGCTGCACGGCGTGGACGTGGGCGGCGGAGCCGAGGGAGTTCTCGCCGGCTTCGACGAGCAGGCTGCGGATGGCGCGCTCCTTGGCGGGGTATTCGCCCTCGCCGAAGTCGGCGAGGCGGATGCGGCCCTGGGCGTCGATCAGGTACTCGGCGGGCCAGTACTGGTTTTCGTAGGCGTTCCAGGTGCCGTAGTCGTTGTCCTGGACGACGGGATAGTGGATCCCGTTCTGTTCGATCGCGGCGGCGACGTTGGCGGCGGAGTGCTCGAAGGGGAACTCGGGCGTGTGCACGCCGACGATCTCGAAGCCCTGGGAGTGGTATTTGGCATACCAGGCGTTGAGATAGGGGAGGGTGCGGATGCAGTTGATGCAGGTGTAGGTCCAGAAGTCGACGAGCACCACGTGGCCGCGCAGGCCGGCCAGCGTCAGCGGCTGCCCGCCAGGAGTGTTGAACCAATCCTGGGTTTCTTTGAATTCGGGGGCGGCCCCGATTACGGGCAGGGTGAGGCCGGCGTCGGCCTGCTTGAGCCCGGCGGCCTGGCGCGCCTTGCGCCCGCGCAGGGCGGCGAGCTGGGTGGTGATGGAGTGGCTTGACTCGAGGCCGCTGGTGGGGTCCACCAGGAAGGAGGGGAGGCCGGAGGCGATAGAGGTCTCGAAGCGGGTGTCGTAGTTGCCGAGCATGAGCAGGGCGATCAGCACCATCACGGCGCCCATGGCCATCTGAAAGCGACCGCTGCGCCGGGCGAGCCGCCCGGTGACGCGCCGCCCGCCGAGCATCAGGGCATACAGCACGACGGCGGAGCCGATCCCGTAGGCGAGCGCGACGGTGAGGCGCCCAGCGGTGAAGCTCTGGGAGGCGGAGACGGTGATGACCCCCGCGAGGATCGGCCCGGCGCAGGGGGCGTAGACGAACCCGAGGCCGCCGCCGACGAGCATCCCGGACCAGAAGCCGTCGCCCTTTGCGCCGGCCCCCACTCCTCCGGCCGGCCCAAGGCGGCTGAGGCGGGCCTCGAGGCGGTCGCCGATCGGGGGCACGAGCAGGCAGACGCCGAACCCGGCAAGGGCGACGACCGCCAGCGTGCGCAGCAACCCGTCGGGCAGCCCGAAGGCGGAGATCACGTATACGAGGGCGACGGTGGCGAACGTGAATGACAGCGCGAGCCCGGTCACCACGCCCAACGGTCGCCGCCGCCCACCGGTGACTCCGGCGCCGAGGGCGACGGGCAGCACGGGCAGCACGCACGGCGACACCGCCGTGGCGGCGCCGGCGACGAAGGCGAACAGAATCAGCAGGACCATGGGTGAATTGTGGCGGGGAGTTCTTTCCGATCCATTACGGGACGTCCCCGGGGGAGGTACCGATCATTTGGTGGAGACGTTCGCGGACGGCGATCCCTTGCAATCCTCCCCGTTTATGCGCTCCGTAACGGCCTCGCCCTCCATTTCGCCGGCCTCGTCGGGCTTGCAAATCCTCCCCCGTTTATGCGCTCCGGCCGTAAGAAAGCCGTAATGGATGTCCGCTGCACTACGCGAGTCGGGGGCCGCCCCGAAAGCTCAATGGTCCAACACGCACAAGGAGGAGCAACACATGCACCGAAACCGTATGACGCAGCGCCTCGTAGCGCTCGCCGCCACGCTGCTGGCCGTGGCCGCGATCCCCGCGGCGGCACAGGCGAGCTCGCACCACGCGATGAAGCACCACCCGGCGATGAAGCACCATCCCGCGATGAAGCACCATCCCGCGATGAAGCATCACCCGGCGATGAAAAAATCCTGACGGCAGGATCGGACGGGTGGGCGCGGCTCTGAGCCTGCCCATCCCCCGTCCGACAGCGGGGCCACCGTATCATCCCAAGTGGCGCGTACGGTGCTCGCTGTGGCTCAATTTCCGTCTCTGAAGGCGAAGCAGCTTCTCCGTGTGCTGCAAGCCGAGCCCTTGGGCTATCGGATCACGCGGCAGAAGGGCTCGCACCGCAAGCTCGAGGCGGTGAGCCATCCGACTGTCATCTTCGCCTTCCACGATGGCCAGACGATTCGTCCCTCGACCGTAAGGACATCCTTTGCGACCAGGTCGGGCTCTCCGATCGGGATGCCCGAGCGCTACTCTGAGGATGTGATGACCGTGCGTGTGCTCTATCGCCAGGACGCAGATACCTGGGTTGCCAGCTCGCCAGACGTGCCGCGCTGGATGGCGGTGGCGGACACGTACGCGGAGGCGAACCGCCTTGCGGAGGAGGGGGTGCGCTTCGCGCTCGATTGCAGGGATGTGGCGATCGAGCATTACGTGCCGGCGGGCGTGGCCGTGGCGGCGTAATCGGGCAGCGGAGCGCTGCGGGCGGCCTCATCGCTTGGGCCCGCGGCGGTCGTTGCTCTCAGCGCGGGCGGTAGACGTCAGCGCGGTGCGCGACGGCGAGAACGAGGACCGTGTGCGTGGCGTCGTCGATGCGGAAGATGATTCGGTAGGGGCCGCGTCGCGCCGATCTGCATCCTTCGAGCTCAAAGCGCAGAGGCTTGCCGAGGCGATGCGGATTGGACGCGATCGCACCGAGGGTCTCAAGCACGGCGGCGGCGACTGAGATGGGCAGCCGGTCGAGCTGGCGGCGTGCGGGTGCCATCACCCGCACGTCCCACAGCCCATCGCTCACGCGGCGCTGGCGCGGCGGCGATCGAGCGCGGCTCGGAGCTCGGCGAGGGTGGCGCCGGCCTCCCCGTCCGCGAGCTCCTGCTCACTCTCGCGGATCTCATCCATGAGCGCGGGGTCGGACATGATCGCGAGCGTCTCCTCGAGCTCCTCGAGATCCTCGTGGCTGATGAGGACCGCGGCGGGCTTGCCGTTGCGCGTGACCACTACCCGGTCGTGCTGGTCCTCCACGCGGTCCACAAGCTCGGAGAGGTGGGCCTTGACGGAGGATAGAGGCAGCGTGTCGGGCATGACCAAGATTCTAGTCAGGATCTGGGTTGACTTGCAAGCCGGTCGCCGAGCAAGGGCCAATCTGGACCTTTCCATACGCCCCGACGAGATCGCCTTCGCCCGCCTTTACCATGGCCAGCACAGATGGCTGTGCTGATCGCATCGGACCTCCAGAAGGACATCGCGGGCAAACCGCTGCTGCGGGGTGTGTCGTTCAAGCTGGAGCGGGGCGAACGGATGACGATCGCGGGGCGCAACGGGGCGGGCAAGACGACGCTGCTGCGGATGCTGGCGGGGGAGGAGTCGATCGACGGGGGGCGGCTGAACGTGGCGAAGGGGTCGCGGGTGGCATTGCACGACCAGCGCCCGCCGCGGGAGCGGGGGATGTCGCTGCGGGAGTACGTGCTGTCGGGCTGCACCCAGGAGCTGGCGGCGGAGGCGGAGCTGGCGGAGCTGGAGCGGCGGATGGGGGAGGGGTTCCAGACTCCGCCGCACGCGCAGGGGGTGACGGGCGCCCAGACGGCGACGGGCGGCCAGACGGCGACGGGCGGCCAGACGGCGACGGCGGGGCAGGCGCGGTCGGCGACCCAGGCGGAGGAGGCGCTGCTCGATCGCTACGCGCGGGCGCAGGCGCGGCTGGAGGCGCTGGGGGGCTACCTGTGGCGGGACAGGGCGACGGTGATGACGCGGGGGCTGGGCTTCGGGGAGGGCGACCTGGAGCGCCCGCTGGACACGTTCTCGGGGGGCCAGCTGACGCGTGCGTCGCTGGCCCGGGCCCTGGCGACGGGGGCGGACGCGCTGCTGCTGGACGAGCCGACGAACCACCTGGACATCGAGTCGCTGGAGTGGCTGGAGCAGACGCTGGTGGGGTTGGACACGGCGGTGGCGCTGGTGGCGCACGACCGCTGGTTCCTGGAGGCGGTGGGCACCTCGGTGCTGGAGCTTGATTTGGGCCCACCCACCCGCTCGCGGTTCTTCGCGGGCACGTGGCACAACTGGCGCCGCGAACAGGCCGCCCGGGAGATGGCGCTGGGCAAGGCGATCGACAAGCAGCAGGCGGAGATCGCGCGGATGGAGCGGTTCATCGAGCGGTTCCGCTACAAGGCGACGAAGGCGCGCCAGGCGCAGTCGCGGGTGAAGAAGCTGGCGAAGATAGAGCGGATCGAGCGCGATCCGCAGGAGGGGAGGGGCCTGGAGTTCGCGTTCAAGGCGCCGGAGCGCTCGGGGAGGGTGATCTTCGAACTGGGGGACGCTCGCGTGGAGGTGGGGGATGCTCCGATAGTCCTCCTGGAGCACGCGGAGCTATGGCTGGAGCGCGGCGAGCACGTGTCGCTGGTGGGCCCGAATGGGAGCGGCAAGACGACGCTGATCGAGGCGCTCGCCGAACGCCGGGCGCTGGCGGGGGGGCGGCTGAGCAGGGGGCACAACGTGCAGGTGGGCTATCTCTCCCAGCACGCGGGG
>DATMPY010000080.1:0-2696 GCA_035566955.1 Solirubrobacteraceae bacterium
AGGCTCATCCTGCCACCAGCTTGTCCTGGCTCATCCTGCCACCAGCTTGTCCTGGCTCATCCTGCCACCAGCTTGTCCTGGCTCATCCTGCCACCAAACCTCACCGCGCCCGTGCGTCTGTCCACTTCGGCCCTCATTGCAGGGGGGGTCTCCGGCCCCGTTGGAGCGACATCCCTGCATGTCTACTCCATTCGCGCCCCCGAGGCCCGCCCCCCACTGTCGTCCCCGCGCCGAACCGTCACACCTCGACCCCGCCGAGCAGATTGCACTCATTGCCCGTGCCCGCCGCCCCGGGCTGCTGCGCGCCCACCGCCGCCTTCTGCGGCCCGAGGATCTCGAGGACTGCTTCAGCCAGGCCGTGCTCGAGCTTCTCCGCGGCGTCCGCCGCGGGCAGCGGTTTGCGAGCCGCGCCCACATCGCCAACACGCTCGAGCAGCGTTTTCTCTCCCGCGTCCACGACCGCCTCCGTGCCGTTCGTGGGCGCAGCCCCATGCACGCCGCACTCGAGGGAGCCCTCCCCTTGGGCGGGCCCAGCGAACGGGGACTGCAGTTGGCGGATCCCCGCGCCGAGCTGCACCCGCTCGTCGCTCGCCGGATGCAGTTGCAGCACGTCCGCCAGGTCGCCCCCCGCCTAACTCCCGATCAACGGCTCGTCCTCGGGACCCAGGTCTTCCTCGAGATGGACCGCGCCGAATTTTGTGCCCGCTATGGCTGGTCCTTCGAGAAGTACCGCAAGGTCGCCCAACGCGCCCGTCGGCGGCTGCGGCGGCTCGTGGACGAGCCCCCGCTCGATCTCTCTGTCCCACATTTGGAGGCGGGTCGGAATAGGGAGATAGGGACTCACCTATGAACATCCCCCACTACCCCCATAGGCGCGTCCCCTGGGACGCCGAAGGTCGGTTGCAGGCGCGACCCATCGGCGAATCCCATCCGCGCGCCCGCGGCCGGGGGCCCGGTATCTCCCCACCGTGGCCCCCGGTCGCCCGCGTGACTCCCCGACCGTCCCACCGCGCATGAACACCCTGCGCCGGCCCTCGCGCCAGGTCTACCGCGTCTACTCAGAGGAGGAGTTTCTTGCCGCCGAGGACTGGTGCGATGAGCCAGAGCCCGTCGGCGTCGATTTCGCCACCTCTTCGGGTCCGTGGGGACGCCTTGCCGGCGTCGCCGCGCTGAGCGTCACCTTCGCCGCCCTGCTGAGCGTCGTCGCCATCGATGTGATCCGATCCAGCCCTCACAGTGGCAAGCGCATCGCGCTTCCCACCGCCGCGGGCAATCGGCCTCCCAAGCGCCGTGTGCCCAAGGTCCTGCCCAGCGCGCCCAGGACTCTCCCATCTGTGTTCCTCGCGCGAGGCATGCGCCGCCGTACGCCGGCCCCCCGTATCGCCCAGATCTCTCCACGGAAGGCACGCTATGAGGAGCTTCCCACGGTCCCACCGCCGCCGCGGCCGAGCTCCGGTATTGAGATGGCTGCGACCGCCGCCCCAACACCGCCGACTGGCTCCCCCGCTGCTTCGGCGACCGTGATCGCTGCGACGACGGTCACGCCCGCGACGGCGGTCTCCCCCGCGAAGACGGTCTCCCCCGCGACGACGGTCCCCCGAAAAGCACCCCCCGAGACCAGGGCAACGGACGTCTCCGCGGCGACCGGTGCCACCGCCGCGACCGCGGCCGCGCGACCCGAGTTTGGGTTCGAACGATAGGCCGGATGGGCGCCGTCTCTCCACACCACGGGGTTTCCCACGCGCGGGCGCGCTCAGGGGTCATCATCGCCACTCGGCCCCTCTGGCGGATTCGCCTTGCCCGCGACTGGCCCCGCCATCTCATGCACGCCGTTGCCGTGGCCGGGCTGCTCGCCAGCGCCCGCCTTGCGATCGATCCCCCGCGCGTCGCAATGCCCGCCGCGTTGCTGCGGCGCCCCGCGCAACAGGACCTCGCCGCTGAGGGGTTCGCCACCCTGTTCGCCCGCGCCTACCTCACCTGGGAAGGCCAGGACCCCGAAGCCCGCGAACGTGCCCTCGCGCCGTTCGTCGGCACGGGGATGGAAGCCGACGCCGGCCTGCAGCCCCCAGCCGGCGGCGACCGATCGCAGATCGGTCAGCGTGTGCAGTGGACGCAGGTCGTCCAGGAACGCGAACCCCAGCCCGGCGAGCACGTCTATACCGTCGCCGCCCAGACCGACACCGCCGGGCTGCTTTACCTCACGGTCAGCGTGCTCCGTCCTTCCGGTGGAGCCCTTGCGCTGGCCGGCTACCCCGCGTTCGTGGGGCCCCCCGCCTCCGCTCCCGCCCGGACCAGCTCCCTCGCACGCCTGCCCCAGGTCGCCGAACCAGAGCTCGCCACCGTTGTCGAACGCGCGCTGCGCAACTATCTCGCCGGCTCCCCCTCCGAGCTTCTCGCCGATCTCTCGGCCGGCGCCCGCGTCTCGCTGCCCGCCCTCGGGCTGGTCCTGCAGTCCGTTCAGAGCCTCCAATGGGCATCCGGTGCCGGCGCCGTGCTCGCAGTCGTGGATGCCCAAGACCAGCGCGGCGCCCAGTACACGCTCGCCTACGAACTCGACGTCGCTCGCGACCAGGGCCGCTGGGAGATCTCCGCGATTCAGATGGACCCCGACAGCTGATGGGAAATCAAAGTTGGCGTATAGCTTTAGTAGTTACTGATAGGGGTGTGGTGAGGGGGGACGCGATGAGGGGGACGTG
>DATMPY010000081.1:0-3937 GCA_035566955.1 Solirubrobacteraceae bacterium
CTCCTCGTGGGCGGCGCGGCAGTAGACCTCGCCGGTGAGCTTGGAGAAGCCGTAGGCGGAGAGCGGGACGGGGCAGTCGGGGAGGTGGGCCTCGGTGGTTGGGTACTCGGTGGCGCGCTCGAACACCATGGAGGAGGAGACGTAGGCGAAGCGCTCCACCTCGGCCTCCAGGGCGGCGCGCACGATGGCGTTGTAGAGGGCGTTGTTGACTTCGGTGAGGGTGTGGGGGAGGCGGTGGAAGTTCGCGATCCCCCCCACGATCGCGGCGAGGTGGATCACGTGCGAGCAACCCGAGGTCGCCCGCCGGGCCTCGGCGAGCGAGCGCAGGTCGCCGGTGTGCACCTCGCAGCCCTCGCGCATCCACTGGGGGGCGGGGCGCTGGTCGGAGACCCGCACCTCGTAGTCGGGGTCGGCGAGCAGCCGCCGCACGACGGCAGCGCCGATGGTGCCGGCGCCGCCGGTGACGAGCACGCGATTCACGAATGACCCCCCGGTGGGGGATCTCGGGGGGTGTCATTTGGGGATCGTCCGCGCGGGCCAGTTAGGCCCGTGGCGCGGGGGGGCTGGCCGAAACGGGGATGCTCGCCGGAGGCGTGCGTCTCCCGGCTTCGGTCATCCTGACCCGCCTCCGAGCGAAGGCGGCCGATCGGGACAGGACAGCGCGGGCGAGGACTCATGCGGGTGGCTTCGCGGGGGGACTTGTCTGCTCGCCGGAGGCCTTCGTCTCCCGGCTTCGGTCATCTTGACCCGCCACCGCGGGCGCTGCAAGCTCAGCGGTGTAAGCGAAGACCTGCCCGGCGCCCCAGCAGTTCCAGGGGTCCACAACGAGGCAGTCCTCGGCGGCGAGGGCGGCGATCGCGCTCAGGGTCTGCGGCTCGCGGAACTCGCTGTGGTTGGCGGCCACGACAACGGCGGCGGCGCCCCGGAGGGCCTCCTCGAGGGGCGCGGTGGGGGTGGGGACGTGGGGGTCGTGGACGGCGACGTCGGCGAGCTCGCGCTCCAGGAGGCGCACGAGCTTGTGGGCGAGGGAGTCGCGCTCGTCGTCGGTGTCGGCCTTGAAGGCGAGGCCGAGCACGGCGACCTTGCGGTTGGCCAGGGAGCCGATGCGCCGGCGCATCCCTTCGACGAGGAACAGGGGCACGGACTCGTTGACGCGGGAGACGGCGAGCAGCATCCCGGGGGCGTTGGAGCGCTCCTCGGAGAAGGCGAAGTCCTTGCGCAGGCAGGTCCCGGCGGTGAGCCCCGGCTGGGCGATGCCCCCGCGGGGGTAGTCGCGGTTGATGAGGTCGATCACCTCGAAGACGTTGGCGCGGTGGCGCTCGCAGTCCATCATCAGCAGGTTGGGGAGGGCGAAGTGGGTGTAGCGCAGGATGTTGGCCCAGATCTTCGCCAGCTCGGCCTGCACGGGGGTGGTCTGGACGATCGGGGCGCCGAAGACACCGAACAGCTCCGCGGCGACCTCGCCGGAGCGGTCCCCGACGCCGCCGATGATGCAGGGCAGGGTGTCGATCTCCTCCAGAAAGCGCCCGGCGGCGATCCGCTCGGGGGCGTGGGCGACGAACACCTCCTCGCCGATGGAGAAGCCGCGGTGCTTGGCGAGGTACCCGGCGACGAACTCGGTGGTGCCGGGGGCGACGGTGGAGCGCAGCACGAGCGAGTGCCCGGGGCTGAGCACCCCGAGCAGGTCATCCAGCGCGGAGCGGATGTCGCGCATGTCGATCTCGATGTGCGAGAACGAGGGGGTCCCGAGGGTGATCACGATGTGCCGCGCCCGCGCGGCGTCGGCGACGCGCTCGGAGAGCTCGAGCTGTCCGCTGCCGCTGCCTCTCGGCCCGGGCTTCCCACCAACCACGAGTCCCGGCGCATCCGCACCGTCTAGGACCGCCGCATCTGCACCGTCTAGGACCGGCGCATCCGCACCGTCCAGGCCTGGCGCATCTGCATCGTCCGGGCCCGGCGCATCCGCACCGTCTAGGACCGGCCCATCCGCACCGTCCAGGCCTGGCGCATCTGCATCGTCCGGGCCCGGCGCATCCGCACCGTCCAGTCCCGCCGGGCCACCGCGTCGAACCCGCTCCAACAGCTCCTGGGTGCCGGCCTCCTGGAAGGGCATCGCCCCCTCCCGCAGGGCGCTCAACCGGGCGGGGTCGTTGTCGATTCCCACCACCCGCAGCCCGCGGTCGGCGAACGAGAGCGCCAACGGTAGCCCCACGCGGCCAAGGCCGATCACGGAGACGTCGGCGGTGCGCTCCAGCGGGGTCATCGGGGCTCTCGTGGGGTCATCTCTGTGAGGGGCGATCTGCGCGCCCGGCGAGGTCGTCGGATCGCCAGCGGCGTTGTCGGAGGGGAGGTTAGCGACGACGTCTCAGGCGTCGATCGGGGTCCTCAACCGAGGCGCCTACCGTCTGCAAACAACGCGAGGTTAGCGACGATGTCTCAGGAGTCGATCCGGGTGGCTAGGGGTAGATATATTTTTTTCAAGCGCTGTATAACGATTGTTAGACGCAGCCTGAATTTTCAATACTCATGCTCATCCCCTGCTTGTCCGCCCCATGGTCATGGCTCTCCTGGGTCGCTCAGGGCAGCGGTCCGCGGTCCCAGGGCCGCTCGCGCATGTATTGCCGGGCGAAGCCCACCACGAAGCGGGGGTTGTGGCGGGCGTAGCGGCGCCACAGCCGGCGGGGCTCGCGGGCCAGGCGGTATGTCCACTCGAGACCGTTGCGCTGCATCCAGGCGGGGGCCTGGGGGACGAGGCCGGCGTGGAAGTCGAACGCAGCCCCCACACCCACCAGCAGCGGCGCCCGCAGGCGGGGGCGCATGTGGCGCATCCAGCGCTCCTGCTTGGGCTGGCCGGTGCCGACCCACACGACCTGGGCGCCGGAGCCGTCGATCCGCTCGATCGCCTCCCACTCCTCCGCTGCGGTGAGATCGCGGAACGGCGGCGAGTAGCCGCCGACGATGCGTAGGCCCGGGAAGCGCTCGCGCAGGCGGGCCGTGAGCAGCTCCAGCGCCGCGGGGGTGCGCCCGCCGTAGAGGTAGATCGGGGTGCCGTCGCGGGCGGCCCGAGTGCAGAAGGCGGCCATCAGGTCGGGCCCGTAAACGCGCGTGGCCCGCGGGTGGCCGAGCAGGCGCAGAGCCCAGACGAGCGGCATCCCGTCGGGCACGGCAAGCGTGGCGTGAAGCGTCGCGTCGAGCGTGGCGGGCTCCTCGCGGGCGCTCATCACGAGGTTCACGGCGGCGGCCGTCACGTACCCGCGCTCGCCGGCGGCGATCATCGCCTGCATCCAGTCGAGCACCTCCTCGTAGTCGGAGACCGCGAGCGGGATGCCGAGGATCTCCGCGCGGGGGGGCAACATCGGGACGGTGGCTGCGGGGGAGGGGGAGATTGAGTGAAGATACCCGCCGGGTGACGATCGTCGATCGAGACTTCTGGGTTGGCCGGCGGGTGCTGCTCACGGGCCACACGGGCTTCAAGGGAGCGTGGCTCTCGCTGTGGCTGCAGGCGCTGGGCGCGGAGGTGAGTGGCCTGGCGCCGGGTGCGCCGACACGCCCAGGGGGTGCACCGGGCGCGCTGCTGCCCCCGCCGGGCGCGCCGACACACCCATCGCTGTACGCGCTGGCGCGGGTGGGGGAGGGGATGGCGCGCGAGCACGCCTGCGACGTGCGCGACGCGGCGGCTGTCCGCGATGTGGTCCGCGGGGAGCGCCCGGAGATCGTGCTGCACCTGGCGGCCCAGCCGCTGGTGCGCCGCTCCTACGCGGAGCCCGCGCTGACGTACGCGGTGAACGTGATGGGCACGGTCAACGTGCTGGAGGCCGTGCGCGAGGTGGGGGGGGAGGTGCGGGCGGTGGTGGTGGTGACCTCGGACAAGTGCTACGAGAACCCCTCCGCCCTGCACCCGCCCCGCCCCGCCCCTGCTCCTACATCCCCCCCCGCC
>DATMPY010000082.1:0-6922 GCA_035566955.1 Solirubrobacteraceae bacterium
AGGTGCTCGGGCTGCCCGTCCACGCACCGGTGGTCGCGCTGAGCGTCTGGCCTAGGGTGGCCGTACCGCCGATCGTCGGCAGCGAGCTGTTGGTGGGCGCCGCCGGTGGGGGAGGCGGTGGGGGGTTTTCTTCGACCACGATGTTGTGCTCGACCGTGGCTTCCTGGCCGGCGGCGTCGGTGACCACGAGGCGCACGTACTTGGTGCCGGTGCTGGAGAAGGTGTATGGCAGGGTCTGTCCGCTACCGAGCGGCCACAGCGCTGGGAGCGGGCGTGTGGGGGAGCCGTCGTCGGACCATGCGTACGTGCACGGGACGTCGGGGCAGGTGGAGCTGGTGGCGTTGAGCGTTCCCTGCTGCCCGATGGTCGGGGTGGTCGGAGAGGAGACGAAGCTGGCGGTGGGCGGCGGGGCGTTCACCGGCCCGACGCTTGTACTCGTGGCGGGGGTTTGGCCGGCGGAGTTCGAGGCGCTTACGACCACGCGTACGGTGTGGCCGACGTCGCCGGAGCCGAGCTTGTAGGTCGCGCTCGTTGCGCTGCTGACGTTCGCGCAGTTGGCGCCCGCGGAGTCGCAGTCCTGCCATTGGTATGCGTAGGTGCTCGGGCTGCCCGTCCACGCACCGGTGGTCGCGCTGAGCGTCTGGCCTAGGGTGGCCGTACCGCCGATCGTCGGCAGCGAGCTGTTGGTGGGCGCCGCCGGTGGGGGAGGCGATTCGACGGGGGGGCTGGATTCGACGGGAGGCGTCAGTTCCACGGGCCCGGGAGGTTCAACCGGGAAGGTCGAGGTGGCGGCGGTGAGGTAGGCGGAGATCGGGCAGGTGGCGTAGGCCGTGGCGGTGCTCCACGTGCTCGACAGGGCGCGCAGGTTGGTCTGAGCGCTGGTGAGCGCTTTGCAGGGCCCGTGGGCGCGGTCGCGATAGCGCAGCGTTCCCCCGGTCCCGAGCACAGCGAGCCAGTAGGTGCCCCCCGACACGAGCTGAGTGGGGGCGACCGTCACCGTGTTCCACCCGCCGGCATGGGGGGAGGGGATCGAGCCGGTGCCCAGCAGCGAGCCGGGCTGGCTGCCCGCATTGGTGTAGAGACCAACGAAGAGAGTGGTGGCGGCGTTGCCGGAGTCGATGTACACGTGCGCGGTGCCCGCGGTACCCGCGGCGCGTGCCTGGAAGGGGAACGCTTCGGCCTGCCCCGTGCTCAGGTTGTCCCTCAAGGACTCCACCGCTTCATCGCCCAGCAGGGCCACGCTCGTCGTGGTGGCGGCCGCGCGGACGATGGCCGACGTGTTGTTGGGTCCTCGGCGCGAGTTATGTCCGCGATGATGGCGCCGGCGAGTGTGGTGGTGGGTCGCGCGACGGTGGCCTGCACGGTTTGTCCCATGGTGCAAGTTGGGCGCGCCGAGCGCCGAGGAAATGCCGGCGGCAAGCAGCAGGGCGTTGGCGATGAGGGCACTGCGAGAGAAAAGCTTGAGCATCGATGAGCCTCCTGGCGGGATGGGCACCTGGCCTCTGGTCTCGACGGCTGCACATGCCTGCTTGACTCGCGACCACCCGCGTAGACGTTCGATCCACACCACCCTTGAATGTCCGTTTATTAGGACAACGAGGTTGTAACGTCGACGGGACGACGTCGCTGTCGGGCAGGTGGAACGACCCCCGTGCGCTCGCCATGCGCCGACGCGGGGCAGGAGGCCCCGCGCCCGTGGCCGTGGGAGGCGCCGCTGCCTGCGCGGACGCGCCCCAAGGCAATCAAGCCCGATTCACAGCGCGTGCGTCCAGGGATCCCACCGGGCGCGATCCCCTCCTTGGTGTGACGGCCACGATCGGCGCGACCCCCACCCCCCGGTCAGCTGTCCGCGGGGCACCCACGGCGACCGTCCGCGGGCCTGACGGGGTGAGCCGTGAGCCTCTCCGCATGGGCATGCCGCCCAGCGGACCGTCGGAGAGCTCATTGGCGGGCCGCTTGGGATTGCTCTATTTTGCGGGTGTGCCCGACCCTGACGATGCGCTGCGCGTGGTGATCGCAGACGACCATCGGATCTTCCGCGATGGTCTGCGCGGCACCCTTCAGGAGGCCGGCATGAGGGTGGTGGGCGAGGCGGCCGACGGTGCCGAGGCGGTTGCGCTCGCGCGGGAGCTCGAGCCGGACGTGGTGGTGCTCGACCTCAACATGCCCGGGGTCTCGGGGCTCGATGCGCTGCGCCAGATCGCCCGCGGGGGTCCGGATGTCCAGACGGTGGTTCTGACGGTCTCCGTCGAGGACCGCGACGTGCTGGCGGCGCTGGTGGCGGGGGCGTGCGGGTACCTGGTGAAGGACATGAGGGTTGACCGGCTCGCGGCCGGCATCGCGCAGGCGGCGGAAGGGCACATGGTGCTCTCCAGCGGCGTCGCCCGGGCGCTGACCGCGTATGTGCGTGCCAGCGCCGAGGCGGGGTCCCCCGGCTTGGGAGAGGAGTCGGGCGGTGCGGGGGAGCCCGTGGAGGGCGGGGGGAAGGGGACGGCGGGTGTCGATGGGAGGGCGCAGGCGCAGGAGCCCTCCCCCGCCCTCACCCCGCGCGAGGTCGAGGTTCTGCGCCTGATCGTGGAGGGCGCCGACAACATCGCGATCGGCCTGGAGCTCTCCATCAGCCCCCACACGGTCAAGCAGTACGTGACCAACATCTTCGAGAAGCTCGGGGTGCGCAGCCGCGTGCAGGCCGCGGTGTACGCCCTGCGGGCCGGCCTCGTCTGAGTCCCCTGCGGGCCGGCCTCGTCTGAGTCGCGCGGCCGCGGGCGGGTGGGTGTGTCCCGCGATCACCGCCCCCTCCGCGAGAGGGCGCCGCGGGTGGCCACGGGCCGCGCGGTGGGACCCTGATGGGGGATTTCTACGCGGCGCGCTCTACGCGATCGCCCTGAGGGCGTCGTCCCGGTCGGTGGCCCCGAGCTTGGCCACGCATGCGGAGATGTGGCGGCGCACGGTGACCGGGGAGAGGGAGAGGCGCTCGCCGATCTCCACTGTGGAGAGCCCCGAGCGGAGCATGCGCAGGATCTCGGACTCCCTGGGGGAGAGCTCCACATCGCCCACCCGCAGGGGGCCCGCTCCAGGGGCGGGGAGGGCGCGCAGATCGTGGAGCATGCGCCCCACGAACGTGCGGGGAAGGGCCGCCTCCCCCTTGAGCACCCCGCGGAGCGCCGCGGGGAGGCGGTCGGGGGACATGTCCTTGGGCAGGTACCCCCGCGCCCCGGCGCGCAGGGAGGCGAGCAGGTCCTCGGCGTTGGTGGATACGCTCAGCATCACCACCGCCGTGGCTGGCGCCAGGTCGCTCAGCCGGGCGGCCGCCTCGATGCCGCCCCCGGGCATGCGGATATCGAGCAGGCACACGTCGGGCCGCTCGCGCAACACCGCCTCCACCGCGCCGTCGCCGTCGCCCACCTCGGCCAGCACCCGGAAGCCCCCGCGCATCAGCGCCATCCGCACGCCCATGCGGAATGGGGGATGGTCGTCGGCGATCACCGCTGTGGGGGCCTCGTTCATCGGATGACGGCCTCCACGGCGGCGGCGCCCTTGGGGGCGGTGCTGGGGGTGTGCGCCAGTAGGGCGGCGTGCGCCGCGGGGGCGTACGCAGCGTGGGCATGTGCGCTGCCAGGGATGTGGGGGCTCATGGGATGACGGCCTCCACGGTAGTGCCCCCGCCGGGGGCGCTGCCCACGTGCACGGCGCCGCCCAGGGCGTGCGCGCTCTGGCGCATGCTGAGCAGCCCAAACCCCGGGTTGGCGGGGGCTTCGTCGAATCCGTTGCCGTCGTCGCGCACGGTCAGCCGCCACTGCCCGGCGTACTCGAGCACCACTTCGATGGCGCTGGGGCTGGCGTGCTTGACGGCGTTGGTCACGGCCTCCCGGGCGATGTGCACGAGGGCGTCGTGAAGGGGCCGGTCGAGCGTGGCGGAGGTGGGGGCGCGCTGGGCGTCGAACGTCAGCGGGGTGTGGCGCGCGGCGGCCCGCACGCTGGCCTCGACGGCTTGGGCGATCGGCCTGTTGTCGTGCGCGGTTAGCCCGCTCACCACGTCCCGCGCGCCGGCGAGCGCGCGTTCCCCGGCGCTCACCACGGTGCTTGCGTGCTGGGGGCGGGCGGGATCGTCGACGAGGGTGCGGGCGTGGGCGAGGGCGAAGGAGAGGTCCTGCATGATCAAGTCGTGAACGTCGGCCGCCATCCGGCGGCGCTCGCGCGCCAGTGCGGTGGCGGGCGCGTGGCGCTCGTCGAGGGACCACTGCACGCACACGCACGCGAACAGGGTGGTCAGCCAGCCCAGGCGCAGGAGGTCGCCGACGCCCACGCGGGAGGCGTAGAAGGAGGGGTCCGCGCAGTTGGCCAGGGCGGCGGCCGCGGCGAACGCGCAGGCGAGCGCGAGCAGGCGCGCGGTGGGGCTGCGATCGCGGCGGATCTCGCGCAGGAGGGCCAGCGCCGCGGCGCTGGTCAGCACGACCAGCACGATTTGGGCGGCGAGCATCGCGGTGTGGTTGCCCAGCGGTCCCCCGTGGGAGGTTTCCGAGGAGGTGGGATGGGCGCTGAGCAGAAGCGCCAGCATCGCCAGAGCGGCGACGCCGGCGGCGCAGCGACAGACGGTGCGGATGGCCACCCGGCTGGGGCGTGGGATGACGCGGTTGGGAAGGAGGGTCGCGCCCACGATCAGCAGCCAGCCGGCGATCCGCCCCCCGAGCACGATCCACGCGGCGGAATGGCCGGCGAGTTCGAGGTCGTTGGCGAGCAGCAGGCCGGCCCCGAGGTTGGAAGCCGCGATCAGCGCCAGCCCGCTGGCGAGGAGCATGTCGCGCCGGCGCAGGTGGCGCCAGAAGCGGTCGAAGAAGAGTAGGGCGGCGAGCGTTGAGATCAGCGTGGTGGCGGTCTCCACGGCGACTTGGTCGGCGGTGGTGTGCAATTCGAAGCGCGTCCATGGCAGGAACGCGCTCACTGCAAGCCCCAGCAGCAAGAGCAAGACGAGCGTCTCCGCCCCGGTCTCGCGGATCGCCTCTGCGCTGGGCATGCCGATCGCCCCAGGGTTGAGCCTGCGGAGTGTCCTTGCGTGCCGGGGGATTGTGCTCGCGTGGCGGGTGATGGTCCTGGCGTGGCGCTGGCGGACGGTATTGGCGCCGGTTGGTTGAGGGGTCGGCTCGGGCGGGGTGCGCCCGAGGCTCAGCGTGTTGGACTCGATCGCGGCCGATGTGGCGTTGATCCGGTCCCCCTTACTGCTTGCGATGATCATCCATGGTCCTCGCTGTCCTCCACATCCCCGTCCCGGGGTTGTGTTGTTGAAGTTCTGAACGGTCCCACCATCCTGATGCACAGGCGGGCTCCAGACCAAACTGCGCGTGCATGCGAAACGCGTTCTGAACTCAGGCCGTCCCTGCCAATCTCCATCCATCCCTGTTGTGGGCTGTCCCTATTGTAGACCGCTCGGCCGCAAAATGCGACTAAATTTCACGCGATGGATGCAATTTTGCGGGGGACTACCGATTGCGATCGATCGGCGGCGAGCGGGCGCAGGGGGGGAGGTTGTGTAAGCGGAATGTCTCTGACGGAGATCGGGGACGGCTCGGCGTCGAGATGTGTGCGTTCGCTTCTCATTCGATCTCGACTGCCCTCGCCGAGATACGCCC
Organism: Solirubrobacteraceae bacterium; assembly: GCA_035566955.1. GTDB lineage: Bacteria > Actinomycetota > Thermoleophilia > Solirubrobacterales > Solirubrobacteraceae > Palsa-744. Next base: position 5,628 of record DATMPY010000082.1, read on the forward strand.
TTTCGCGTCAACCGTCGGGAAGGTATTTCGAGCGAACGGGTGGTTGCGGGTCAGCCGTCGGGGAAGGGGGCGATGGGTATGCCGTGGTCGTGCTCGCGCATCCCGAGCTCATAGGCGGCGCCGTGGGAGGTGCGCAGGGTGCGGGCGGGGAGGCCGGGGCGGCGCACGGTGAGGGTGAGGGCGGCGATGGAGCAGTTGCATACGTCGTGTCCGGCGCCGTCGGGGTCGGCGTAGCGCCAGCCCGCGATCGCTTGGGGGGCGCTCTGGGCGTGGGCTTCGACGAGCAGCCCGCGGGGGCCTGGCAGGACGAGTGTGCAGCGTTGGGGACTCTCGGCGACGAGCAGCCCGCGGGTGCCGAGACCGCCGAGGGGGTGGCGCTCCCCGTCGAGGTGGAGGGCGCCGTTGGCCACCCACGGGGTGGTGCGGCCGGCCACCCGCACACGGCCGACGGCGACGTCGATCCACGCCTGGGGGTCCTCGTGGAAGTCGATGCCGTGCAGCCAGACCCAGCGCTCGGCGTGCTCGGAGCCCCAGTTGTGGCCGACCATTCCCCGCCACCCGCGCAGCTCGATGGTGCGGGAGGGGCTCGGCGCGTGGTCTGTGGGACCGCCAGATGGTGAGGGCTCCCGGGGCGCGGGATCGGCCTGCTGGGAGGGTTCGCGCGATGCGGTATCGGCCTTCTGGGAGGGTATTGGGGAGGCGGAATCGGGCACCTCGAGCACGCCGTCGAAGCGGGCAGCGGGCAGGGGGCTGGTGAGCTTGGTGCGGGGCAGGGGGGTGCGGTAGAGGAGGGAGCTGGGGAGGTGGCGCAGCTCCGGTTCGGCGCCGGAGATATCCAGCGACCAGCGGGCCTCCCCGCAGGCTCCCTCGGCGCGGGCGGGACCCAGCTGCGAGTCGCCGACGGCGATCCACCCGTCGGGGGGGACGGAGAGCTCGTCGGTGGTGAGCTTGTGCATGAACGGGCCCTCGCGGTGGGCGTCGAAGAGGGTGAACCAGAGGGAGCCCCGCGGGGGCGGAGCCGGGGCCCGCCCGGGGGGCGTGCTGCGCTTGTGGACGGTGTAGCGGATCCACACCCCCAGGGGCTCGTCGGGGGCGACGGCGCGCAGGTAGAAAGACTCGTACATCCCCACCCGGGGGGAGGCGCGGGGGAAGACGGGGTGGACGCCTGAGGGGGCCATGGGCTGTAAGTATCCCGGCGTGGACCGCAGCCCGCTTGTCAGCCTCCCGCCGGTTCTCGCCCATTTCGACCCCAGCGGTGAGGTCGCAGTGTCGGGTCCCCACCCGGAGCCTTCCCC
>DATMPY010000083.1:0-11901 GCA_035566955.1 Solirubrobacteraceae bacterium
ACGCGGCTGCCGTGGTAGCCGCGGGCGCGTGGCGAATAGCGGTGGTCCGGGCCATCGCCGACGCTGGGAAACCCGAGCAGGCCGCCCGTGAGCTGCGCGAACTGCTCGGCGATTTGCCGACCCGCACCCCGGATGCGGCCATGAGCCTTGCAACCTAGTGTCCCGCCGAGCTTGTGACTCGGGACACTAGCCGCGGCGATGGCGTGGAGCGCGGCCTGCGCGATGAGCAGGCCCGCGCCGCGCTCGCGCCGCTCGCCCCGGGCGAGCGGCCCACCTCGCTGCTGGTCGCGGTAGCCGTGGCGGGCGCGCTCGCGCTTGGTGTCGCCGTGAGCCTGGCGAGCAGCCACGACGTGCGCCGCCACGGGGGATCGGTGCCTGGAGGCGTCTTTCTGACCGTGGTGCTGGCGGGGCTCGCCTGGGGCATGTACCGCAGGCACTACTGGGCGGTGCTCGGCTTCGAGGGGCTGCTCGCGTTTCAGATCCTCGTGACCTCCCTGGCGCTCGTGATCGCCTCCACGATCCTCGCCGCCGCGCTGTGCCTGCTCTCGATCCTGCTCGCCGGCTGGCTGTTCTGGAAGCTGGTGCGCGTGATGGGAAGGATCCAGGCCGGCGAACGGAGCCCGCCGGCCACATAGGCCGGGCACGGGGCTCAGGGAGCCGCTGCGATAGGCTCGCGCCCACTGTGGCTGGCACCTCCTACGACTGCATCGTGATCGGCGCGGGGCCGGGCGGGTACGTGGCCGCGATTCGCGCCGCCCAGCTAGGCATGAAGACGGTGGTGGTCGAGCAGGACAAGCTCGGGGGGCGCTGCCTGAACTACGCGTGCATCCCCGCCAAGGCTGTATTGCGCTCCGCCGACCTGCTCAGCGAGATCCGCGAGGCTGGGGAGTATGGCCTCGCGGTGGCCGGCGTCGAGGTCGACTACCCCGCCGTGCAGGCCCGCCGCGAGAAGGTCGTGGGGACCCTCACCGGCGGCGTGGGGAGCCTCTTCAAGAAGAACGGGATCGAGGTGATCGCCGGCGAGGCCTCGCTAGCGCCACGCTCCGAGGACGCGGACGCCAGCGTCAACGGGGGCAGCGCCGGCAGTGGTGGTGAGACCGGAGAGCGGGTCGCCGCGGGGGGTGGCGGGAACGGCCGCGGGGGGCCCATCAAGGTGCGCGTCGGCGGCGAGCAGCTCGAGGCCGCGACCGTGATCCTCGCCACCGGCTCCGTGGGGCGCTCGATCCCCGGGGTGGAGCTCGGGGGGCGCGTGATCGGCACCGAGCAGGCCTGGGCGCTGGCGGAGCTGCCCGCGCGTCTCGCCGTCGTGGGGGCCGGGGCCTCCGGCGCGGAGATCGCCTCTGGGTTCGCGCGGCTGGGCAGCGAGGTGCTGCTGTTCGAGGTGCTCGACCGCGTGCTCCCCACCGAGGACGCCGACATCTCTCGCCTGGTGGAGCGCGGGCTCAAGCCCCAGGGCATCCAGGTCCTCACCGGCACCCCTATCGAGGAGGTGCGCGCCGGCGAGACAGGCGTGAGCTTTTCCTACGCCAGCGGGTCCGCCGGGAGCGGGTCCGGGGGCGAGTCCGGCGCGAGCGAGTCCGCCGAGGTCGACTATCTCGTGATCGCCGCCGGGCGCGGCCCGGATGTGCCGGCGCTCGGGCTGGCGGAGGCTGGTGTGCAGCTCGACGAGCGCGGCCTCGTGCGGGTCGACGGCGCCCTGCGCACCACCGTGCCCGGCATCTACGCGATCGGGGACCTCGTTCCCGGGCCCGCACTCGCGCATAAGGCCTCCGACGAGGGCATCATCGCCGTCGAGGACGCCGCCGGCCTGCCCACCCATCCCATCTCTCACATCGACATCCCCAGGGCCACCTTCTGCACCCCCAACGTCGGCTCCTTCGGCCTCACCGAGGAGCAGGCCCGGGCGCAGGGCCACGAGGTGGTGGTCGGCAAGGTCCCCTACGGGGCCGTCGGCGGCGGCATCGTCTACGGCGACCGAGCGGGCATGGTCAAGCTGGTTGGGGAGTCCAAGTACGGAGAGCTGCTCGGCGGGCACATCGTCGGCAGCCGCGCCACCGAGCTGATCCAGGAGCTCGTCAACGTGCGCGCCCTCGAGGGCGGCTTCCCCGAGGTCGCCCGCATCATCCACGGCCACCCCACTCTCTCCGAGGCCGTGATGGAGGCCGGGCGCGCCGCCGACGGCTGGCTGATCCACGGCTGAGGAGGACAGACGCGACCTCGGGTGCTTGGGCCGACGTCATCCGCCGGCCCGGCCCTTGGGCGTTCGCAGATTGCGATCTGGAGCCGAGCCGCGTCAGTTCAGCAGCGGGCTCGATTGGGGCGGGCCACGTGTCGACGCCCGCCGGATACAGGTCCTCGAGCGCAGCCGCGAGTTACGCTCTCTGCCCATGGACCGCGCCTTCTATTTCGACCTCGCGAGTCCGCTCGCATACCTGGCCGCCGAGCGCGTCCTACATGTGCTGTCCGGACCCGTCGAATGGCAGCCCGTGCTCGCCTACGAGCTGCCCGGGGCGGAGACCTTCGAGGCGTTCCGGTGCGAGACCGAGGAGCAGGTCTTTCGCGCGGAGATCGAGCGCCGCGCCCGCGAGCTGGGCCTGCAGCCGCTGCGCTGGCCCGAACCGTTTCCGTTCGACAGCGACCTGGCGATGCGCGCGGCCACCTACGCCAAGTCCATCGGCCGCGTGGTCCCCTTCGCCCAGGCCGCCTTCCGCCAGGCGTTCGCCGCCGGCCGCTCCCTCGCGGATCCGGACACCGTGCTGATCGCCGCCGCCGCCTGCGAGATGCACCCGTCCGCGGTCCTCAAGGGGGCCGCGCTGGCATCGGTCCGGGAGCGGCTGAGCACCGCCACCGCCGAGGCCGTCCGGCTCGGGGCGAGCGACGTCCCCGCCGTGAAGGTGGGCCACCGGGTCCTCGTCGGCGAGCGCTCGCTGGAGGATGCGGCGGAGTTGCTGGTGGGCGCCCCTGCGCGATGAGGGCCAACCGCGCCTACCGGCTGATCGTCAGACGCGGCGGGTGGGCGCCCGCGGTGCTCGCTGACCCCGCGCGGGTCGACCACATCGAGGTCGTCGAGATCGACAGCGGCGAGGTGGTGCTGTTCTGGGACTGCCCCCCGCAGGAGGCTGCCCGGCGCGCGCGAGCACTGCGCGCCGACCTCGCCCAGCTTCAGGACGAGGAGTTCATCGTCCGCTGGGCTACCGTGGAGCACTGATGAGTCATCCCCCGCCCCTGGAGCACCGGTGAGTCATCCCCTGCCCGACCCCGACACGGCGCGCGAGTGGCTGGCCACGATGACGTTGATCCGCCGCTTCGAGGAGCGCGCCGGGGAGATGTACGCGCGCGCCAAGGTGGGGGGGTTCCTGCACCTCTCGATCGGCGAGGAGGCCACGATCGTGGGCAGCGCGCGGGCGCTGCGCACGAGCGACTACCTGATCTCCACCTACCGCTCCCACGGCCACGCGCTCGTACGCGGGACCCCCCCGCGCAACGTTATGGCCGAGCTGTTCGGGCGCGTCGACGGCTGCTCCGGCGGGCGCGGGGGCTCGATGCACATGTTCGACCTGGAGCGCCGCTTCATGGGCGGCTATGGGATCGTGGGCGGTAACCTGCCGATCGCCGCCGGCATCGCCCTGGCCAGCGACTACCGCGGCGAGGACGACGTCACCCTCTGCGTGTTCGGCGACGGGGCCTCCAACCAGGGCACCTTCGGCGAGACCCTCAACCTCGCCGCCCTCTGGCGGCTGCCGGTCGTGTTCATGGTCACCAACAACCAGTTCGGGATGGGCACCGCCCTGGGGCGCCACTCCGCCGTCACCGACCTGCAGCGCAAGGGCGAGAGCCTCGGCGTCCCCGGCGTCCGCTGCGACGGGATGGACGTGCTCGACACCCACGCCGTCGTCTCCGAGGCCCTGCGCCGGGTGCGCGAGGAGCGTCGACCCCTGCTCGTCGAGGCCGTCACCTACCGCTTCCGCGGGCACTCCATGGCCGACCCCGAGGAGTACCGCACCAAGGAGGAGGTCGCCCAGTGGCGCGAGCGCGACCCGATCCCCGCCTTCGGCGATCTCCTGGAGCGCGAGGGGATCGTCGATGCGCCGGAGCGCGAGCAGATCGATGAGCGCTCGCGCGCGCAGGTGGACGAGGCCGTCGCCTTCGCCGAGGCCTCCCCGTTCCCTCCGCCCGACTCCCTCTACGACGACGTGTACGTGCTCGGCGAGCAGGTGCATGGCTGGTACTCCGTGCGAACCTCCCCGCCCCAGGACGGCGCCACGGCGGCTCAGCCGCCGGCGGATGGCCCCGGAACAGCGAGCACAGGGGAGATCCCGCAGCAGATCACGAGCGCCCTGCAAGCCGGGGAGGACGCATGACGGTGGGTGACACCACGTGACCGCCGGGCCGGCCGGAGGCGCCGCATGACCGTGATGCGCTACCGCGAGGCGCTGAACGCCGCCCTGCGCGAGGAGCTCGCCCGCGACGAGCGCGTGATCCTGATGGGCGAGGACATCGGCGTGTTCGGCGGCGCCTTCAAGGTCACCGCCGGCCTCCTGGAGGAGTTCGGCGAGCGACGCGTACGCGACACCCCGATCTCCGAGAACACCATCGTCGGTATGGGCGTCGGCGCCGCGATGGTCGGCCTGCGCCCCGTGGTGGAGCTGATGACGATCAACTTCGCGCTGCTCGCCTTCGACCAGATCGTCAACCACGCCGCCCACATCCACTACATGTTCGGTGGCCAGGCCCGCGTACCGCTGGTCGTGCGCATGCCCCAGGGCGCGGGCCATCAGCTTGGGCCAACGCACTCCCACTGCCTGGAGGCGTTCTTCATGCACGTCCCCGGCCTGCTCGTCGCCACCCCCTCCACCCCCGCCGACGCCAAGGGACTGCTGAAGGCCGCCATCCGCGACGAGAACCCCGTGATCTTCATCGAGCACGAGTCCCTCTACGGCCAGCGCGGGGAGGTGCCCGCCGCGGAGGACCACATCCAGGGCTTCGGCGAGGCCGCCGTGCGCCGCGAGGGGGCAGATGTGACGATCGTGGGCATCTCCCGGATGGCCCTCACCGCCGAGCGCGCCGCCCAGACGCTCGCGGACGAGCACGGCGTGCGGGCCGAGGTGATCGACCCCCGCACCCTGCGCCCCCTCGACCTCGACACGATCCTGCGCTCCGTCGCCAACACCAACCGCTGCGTCGTCGTCGAGGAGGGCTGGCCCCACGGCGGAGTCGGCGCCAACCTCGGCGCGCTGATCGCCGAACAGGCCTTCGACGACCTCGACGCCCCCGTACGCCGCGTCACCGGCGCCGACGTGCCGATGCCCTACTCCAAGCCCCTCGAGGACATCGCCTACCCCCACGAGCCCCAGATCGTGCACGCCGCGCTGGAGGTCCTCGGGCAGGTCCCCGCGGGTGGGGCGGCGGTCGGAAATCGAGGCGCGGCGCGTGGGGCTGGCGGGATTGGCGGAGCGAGTGGAGCCGGCAGGACGGGCGGACAACGATGACCGAGATCGTGATGCCCCGCCTGTCGGACACCATGGAGGAGGGCACCATCCTGCGCTGGCTCAAGCGCGACGGCGAGCACGTGGAGCGCGGCGAGGAGCTCGTCGAGATCGAGACCGACAAGGCCGCCATGGTCTACGAGTCAGACCAGGAGGGCCTCCTTGAGATCGTCGCCCAGGAGGGTGACACCCTCCCCGTCGGCGCCCCGATCGCGCACGTCGGGGAGATGGCGAGCGTCGACGCGGAGAGTGTCGCAGGCGCGCCGATCGCGCACGTCGGGGAGCCGGTGGGCGCCGACGCGGAGAGTGTCGCAGGCGCGCCGCCCAACGGGCAGGCGCGGTCGCAGGCGACACCCGCGAGCGTCGGATGGACGCCCGCGGATCGTCCCCGCGCGGCCGCGCCCTCCCCGAGCACGGCTCCCTCCGAGCCGAGGAGCGCCACCACAGGCGAAGGCGAGCGCGTGAAGGCCTCGCCGCTGGCCCGGAGGATCGCGCGCGAGAGCGGCGTGGACCTGCACGCCCTCACCGGCAGCGGCCCCGGGGGGCGGATCGTCAAGGCCGACGTGCAGGCCGCGGGCGCGCAAGGTGCACGCGGCCCCGCAACCGCCCCTGCGACGGCACAGGTCACGGGCACCCCCACGCCCAAGGCCGGCGCCGCGCCAACTCCAGCCGCCGAGCCGGCCGCGCTCGCCGAGCGCGTGGCCACCGCCAAGGGCGAGACCACCGTCGTGGAGCTGACCCGCACCCAGCAGACGATCGCGCGGCGGATGGCCGAGTCCAAGGCCACGATCCCCGACTTCGCCCTGCACATGGAGATCGACATGGAGCGCTGCGTGGCGCTGCGCACCGAGCTCAAGCGGCTCTCCCCCGAGCAGGCCCCCACCTACAACGACATGGTCGTCAAGGCCTGCGCCCTAGCCCTACACGAGCACCCCCGCGCCAACGGCTCCTACCGCGACGGCAAGCTGCAGCTGCACTCCCGCGTGAACGTCGGGGTCGCCGTGGCCGTCGACTCCGACGATCCGATGGGCGGCGCCCTTGTCGTGCCCACCGTGTTCGACGCCGCCCTCAAGTCGCTCGGGGAGATCGCCCGCGAGACCCGCGCCCTCGCCGAGCGCGTGCGCGCTGGCACGATCACCCCACCCGAGCTGGGCGGCGGCACCTTCACGGTCTCCAACCTCGGGATGTACGGGGTGCGGAGCTTCACCGCGATCATCAACCCACCCCAGGCCGGGATCCTCTCCGTCGGCTCGTTAGAGCCACGGGCGGTAGTCCGCGACGGCGAGATCGTGGCCCGCCACACGATGGCCGTCACGCTCGCCTGCGATCACCGCATCCTCTACGGCGCCGACGCCGCTCGCTTCCTCGCCCGCGTCAGGGAGTTGCTGGAGGAGCCGGCCGCGCTGGCGTTGTGACCCAAGCGCTGAGTAGCTTTTACGGCAGGGTCCCCACCGCCCCCCGATCACGCCGGCCCGAGGCCGACCGGCCTGGGAAAGGAGGTGGTGAAGATGAACAATCCAGTGTTGCTTATCTTGGCGATAACACTCATGGTTGCGGTCATCCGTAGCCGGACGTAAACGCCCCCCTTAGTTCCGGCGGGAGTCGGCCTCGATGCCCGCCGGAACGCCTTAACGTCAACGGGGCCCGGCGAACCGGACCCCGAAGGATGAACAACCCTATGGAGCTCATCTTGGCTGCGGAATATGCTACCACCAGAGGCGGCAAATGAATCAAGGCCGTCGCTCTCCCAACGACATCTGGGTCTGCCACCTCGGCACGATCCCCTACCGTGACGCGCTCGCCATGCAGCTTGACATCGCCGCACGCCGCCATGGGGGGGAGCTGCCCGACACGCTGCTGCTGCTGGAGCATCCCCCCGTCTACACCCGTGGGCGGCGCTCACAGCCGGGGGAGCTGACGCTGGGCGAGGAGTTCTACCGCGCGCGCGGCATCGAGGTGGTGCCCACCGACCGTGGGGGACGGGTCACCTACCACGGCCCCGGGCAGCTCGTGGGCTACCCGATCATGGGGACCACCGACGTCGTCGCCCACCTGCGCACGATCGAGGACGCGATCGTCGCCGCGCTGGCCGAGGAGGGGATCGCCGCGCACTCCCGTCCCCACTACGGCCCCAACTACACCGGCGTGTGGGTGCAGGAGCACAAGATCGCCTCGCTCGGAGTCCACGTCTCGCGCGGGGTCTCCACCCACGGGTTCGCCGTGAACATCGAGAACGACCTGGAGCCCTTCGGCTGGGTCGTCGCCTGCGGGTTGCCCGACGTCGAGATGACCTCGATCGCTGCCGAGCTGGAACGGGACGGCGGTGGGGCCGCGTGCCCTCGAACGACCTTCAGCTGCTTTCGCAAGCGCGTCGCCTACCACTTCTGCGAGGCCCACGGTCGCCGCCAGCGGCTCGTTTCCCCGCGGCGGCTGGGAATCGACGCACCCGTAGCAGCCCTCTCCTGGCGGGCGCCGATCACGCTCGCGCATCGGCCCCCCGCGGGGGTGCTCGCATGAAGGCGATTGGACTGGAGCGCAACCCGCCGTCGCGGGGCAGGAAGCCCCGCGCCCCCCACCCTGTTGCGGCACTCACCCGCGCGGATGATCTCAAAGTCAAAGCGGCGGTTCCCGCGTGAGCTCGGCCGCTCCCACCCGCTCCCGGGCGAATCCCGGGGGGATGGACGTGCTGCGCGTGCTCGGGCCCGACGTGCGGCCCCTGCGCGAGCGCAAGCCCCCCTGGCTGAAGGTGCCCGCGCCCGGGGGGGAGCGCTACCGCGCGCTCACCGCGCTGATCCGCGAGGAGGGACTGCACACCGTCTGCCAGGAGGCCGCCTGCCCCAACGTCGGGGAGTGCTGGGAGCGCGGCACCGCCACGTTCATGATCCTCGGCGACACCTGCACCCGCCGCTGCGGGTTCTGCAACGTCAAGACCGGCCGGCCGACCTGGAACGATCCGCTGGAGCCCGCCCGCGTGGCGCGCTCGATCGCGCGCATGGGACTGCGCCACGCCGTCGTCACCTCCGTGGACCGCGACGATCTGCCCGACAAGGGGGCCTCCGCGTTCGTCGGCGTCATCCGCCAGGTCCGCCGCCAGGCCCCCGACTGCCTGATCGAGGTGCTCACCCCCGACTTCCAGGGCCACGAGATGCCGCTCGCCCGGGTGATCGCCGAGCACCCCGACGTGTTCAACCACAACGTCGAGGTCGTCCCCCGCCTCTACCCCCTCGCGCGGCGCGGGTCGAGCTTTGCGCGCTCCTGCCGCGTACTCAGGGTCGCCAAGGAGCTCGGGGGGGCCGAGGTCACCACCAAGTCCGGGCTCATGGTCGGCCTCGGGGAGACCCACGCGGAGTTGGTGGACGCCTTCGCCGCCCTGCGCCAGCACGGGGTGCAGGTGCTCACCGTCGGGCAGTACCTGCGCCCCTCCGAGCGCCACCTGCCCGTGGTGCGCTACTGGCATCCCGACGAGTTCGCCGCGTTGGAACGCGACGCCTACGCGCTCGGCTTCGAGCACGTCGCCGCCGGGCCCCTCGTGCGCTCCTCCTACCACGCCGACCAGCACGTCGGGCGGGCGGGGGTCCGATCAACGGAGGGTGCTGGTCCGCTGGCGAGGGCAGAGCCTCAGGAGGAGGCCGGCTCGCCGACTTGGTGAGCGACCGCGTGGCAAACGGTTCGCCGTGGTCGGTCGGACGACCGAAGGCGATCTGAAGGTGCCCAAGTGACGCGCAGCCAAGCGCGATCTCGTCTCGTGTGGTGTCCGCGAGGGCCTCGGTCAGGTGCCGACGTAGGCCGCGAGGTGCTCGCCGGTGAGGGATGGGATTCCCTCCGGGTGGGCGGGGCCGATACCCTCCCGCCCGGCGACGAGGTCGGCGGGTGTGCCCTCGAAGACGACCCGGCCGCCGTCGTGGCCAGCGCCGGGGCCGAGGTCGATGATCCAGTCGGCGTGCGCCATGACCGCCTGGTGGTGCTCGATGACGATGACCGACTTGCCGGAGTCCACGAGCCGGTCGAGCAGGCCGAGCAGCTGCTCGACGTCGGCGAGGTGCAGGCCGGCGGTCGGCTCGTCGAGGACGAAGATTAAGGCCCGCCCGGACCGTTTTTCCGCCATGCGGGTGGCCAGCTTGAGCCGCTGCCGCTCGCCGCCGGACAGCGTGGGGAGCGGCTGGCCGAGGCTGAGGTAGCCGAGCCCGACGTCGGCGAGCCGGTCGAGGATCCTGTGCGCGGCCGGTGTACTCGCCTCGCCGTCGCGACGACGCTGAGCGCGGGAGCGAGGGGTCGGTACTCACCGGTCCTGAAGCAGCCCGAGGACGTTGCCATCGGGGTCGGTGACGGTGGCCACCAGGCGCCCGCCACCGACGTCGTGCGCGGGCTCCTTCACGGTGGCACCCGCGGCGGTCACCTCGGCCAGCTTCGCCTCGATGTCCGGCACGTGCCAGTAGGCCACCGGCGAGGTCATGCCCTGCGGTCCACCGCCCGGCACCAGCCCGATGTGCTGGCCCGCGGCCTCGAAGCCGACGTAGTAGGACCCGTCGGCCTGCGGCGGGACCCCGAGCAGGGCGGCGTACACCGCCTTGGCCGTCGCCAGGTCGGACACGGGATGCAGCACGGTCTTGATTCCCTGGGTGGCAGAGCCGGTCATGGTCACTCCTGAAGTCGTGGTGGTGATGCCCATGGCGGTCAGTCTAGTTGCGGCTCGGTGACCGGAGCCTCTCGATTCCCGATCGGTCTGGCCACCTGTTTCGCTCGCCCTCCCGGGCGCCGTGCAACAGAGGGCTCGGTCCGCCGGAGCCGCCCGCTCGGATCCACGTAAGTAGGCGGTCGCTCGATTTGCGCCCTTGCCGCGCCACTCGGCGCGAGAAGCGGCGGAGGAGGACGGCCGCGGATACCCTCCTGCGATCCCCGCCGCGCCAGACAGCCCCACCCGGCCATGACCCGCGTGCTCGTGCTGCTCGTCGCGGCCCTGTTCATCGTGGGGTTCGCCTTCCTCACCCTCAGCGCCATCTCCACCCAGGGCTTCACCGTGGGGACCGCGATCTCGGTGTTCGTGATCGTGCTGATGGCAATCGGGATCCTTGGCGCCCTGCTCGACCTGCGCCGCTGAGCCGCCACGCCCCGAGGCAGCCTGCGGCAGGGCTCCGTGCCCGTCGGAGTGCGCCTTCCTCCCCCGCGAGCGTCCCGTTGAAGCCGTGGAGACCGAACCTCGACACATCCCCTCCCGAAGGAGTACCGTGTAGGAGGCGATTGACTGGTCAGTCAACCAAGGAGGCGTTGTGGATCTCGACGACACACCAGAGCAGGCCGAGCACCGCGCGCGGGTGCGCGCGTGGCTCGATCAGCACAAGGCGGAGGCCCCTGTATTACAGGGCGAGGGGGCACTGAAGGACGAGGATGAGATCCTCGCCGCCCGGCGCGCGTGGCAGGGCAAGCTTGCCGAGGGGGGCCTCGCGGGAGTGACGTGGCCGAAGGAGTACGGCGGCCAGGGCCTCGGCCCGATCGAGCAGGTGATCTGCGGCCAGGAGATCGCCCGCGCGGGCGTCCCCGGGATCCTCGACGCGATCGGTGTGGGGATGCTCGGCCCCACGATCATCGCCCACGGCTCCGAGGAGCAGAAGAGCCGCTACCTCGGCCCCATGCTGCACGGGGACGAGGTCTGGTGCCAGCTCTTCTCCGAGCCCGCCGCCGGCTCCGACCTCGCGGCCGTGCAGACCCGCGCCCGCCAGCAGGATGACGGCAGCTGGCGCCTGAATGGACAGAAGGTGTGGACCACCAACGCCCAGTTCGCCGCCTACGGCCTGCTGCTCGCCCGCACCGACGCCGACGTGCCCAAGCACAACGGTCTCTCCATGTTCATCGTCCCCATGGACGCCGAGGGCGTCACCATCCGCGGCCTGCGCCAGATCTCCGGGGAGGCCGAGTTCAACGAGGTCTTCTTCGACGACGTCGCCCTCGACGCCGACGCCGTGGTCGGCGGCGTCGGCGCGGGCTGGGGCACGGCGCTGACCACGCTGATGTTCGAGCGCGTCACCATCGGCCTCGGCGGCGAGGGGTTGGGCTACAACTCCGCCCGCTTCGCCCGCGCGATCGCCTCCGACGAGCACGCCCGCCGCGACCCCGAGGTGCGCCGCCAGCTGGGGGAGATCGCCAGCGAACTGATGGCCGTGCGCTTCACCGGCTACCGCACCCTCACCGCCCTCCAGCACGGCCAGATCCCCGGCCCCGAGGCGGGGCTCGCGAAGGTCACGATCGTCAACGGGGCGATCAAGTCCGGTGACCTGATCGCCGACGTGCTCGGCCCCGACGCCCTGCAGGAGAGCAGCGAGTGGGCCTACATGATCTCCTTCCTCCCCGGCCTCAAGTCCGCGGGGGGCACCGAAGAGATCCTGCGCAACACCATCGGCGAGCGCGTCCTCGGGCTGCC
>DATMPY010000084.1:0-4842 GCA_035566955.1 Solirubrobacteraceae bacterium
AGGATTTGTCCCTAGTACGAGAGGACCGGGATGAACGCACCTCTGGTGTATCTGTTGTCCTGCCAAGGGCATTGCAGGCTAGCTACGTGTGGATCGGATAACCGCTGAAAGCATCTAAGCGGGAAGCCGGCCTCAAGATGAGTTCTCCCATCCCCTAGAGGGAGTAAGACCCCTGGTAGACCACCAGGTTGATAGGCCGGATCTGGAAGGGCGGTGACGCCTGTAGGAGACCGGTACTAATGGTTCGAGGGCTTGACGGATTTTGATTTCAGTTGATACCCGCGTGGCGCTGTGCAGTTTTGAAGGACCGGGGAGGCTTGGTCTCTCGCCTTTTTCCGGTGGCCTTGGCGAGGGGGAGACACCTCTTCCCATTCCGAACAGAGTCGTTAAGCCCCTCAGCGCCGATGGTACTTGGCTCGCAAGGGCCTGGGAGAGTAGGACGCCGCCGGTTCTTTCACACGAGCCGCCCTCGGGGCGGCTCGTGTGGTTGGGAGTCCACGGGGTACCTCGCGCGCCTGAGAGTTGCGGAGGCACCCGCACTGTTGACGTTGACAGCGCGCCAGACACGTTGCGGGCGGCACCTGCGCTCCTACTGGCGCCCGGGCCAAACCGTCGAGTAGGCTTCCATACATGGTCGACTTGGCCGCCATCTTCGCTCGCATCAGCCCCCATCTCGCCCATCGCCCCGGAAGCGCTCGCGCTACGCAGGCGCATGCCTGGTTGATGCGGCGCACGGGCGGGCGCATCGGAGGGTCCGCGCTCGGCACCGAGTTCCTCGTGCTGCGCACCGTCGGGCGGCGTACCGGGCGCGAGCGCGACGCTCCGCTGCTCTTTGTGCGCCACGGAGAGGCGTTCGTGATCGTCGCCTCCAACGCGGCCTCCAAGCGCGTCCCCGCTTGGTGGTTCAACCTTCAAGAGCAGCCCGACGCGGAGGCCCTGGCTGGCGGGCGCATCTACCCCGTTCGCGCGCGCGCCGCTACCGAACAGGAGGTCGCCGACCTCTGGCCGCAGCTGGTCAAGCTCTACAGCGGCTACGACCACTACAAGTCGATCGCCACACGTGAGTTGCCCGTTGTGGTCCTCGAGCCTCGCTGAGGGGCGCCCGCGGCGGCCGAGTGCGTCGCTGGACCGATTGGGCAGAGGCACAGCTGCGGCGGGGGCGCCGGCTGGCCCCCCCGCCGCGGTGCCCGACACTTGCGCAGTCGCGCGCGGTGCGCGTGAGCCCATGCGGGCTCGTTGCTGACTGGCCTCGCTCCCTCCTGGCCGACCTCCCAATCGGCTGGATCGCCGTCCTCGAGCAGGAGGAACGAGCGGGTCAGCGAGAGCGCTTCCCGGGCGCGCTGTGCGAGCGTCGATGTCCGTGGTGAACAGAACACGTGTTCGTAAGATAGGAGGGCCATCGGACGGAACCACACGAACATACGTGCGCCGCCGTGCCGGTTTGCGGCAAAGTGGCTCAACGGAGCCATATCTGGCCTCCCAGCGTGCAATGGAAGTTGCAGATTGACCGACCCGGATCGCCTTCTGTGTCGGGTATATCGCCGACCCGTCAGCGACAACGGCCGGGGATTGCGTTGCGCATGGATGCTCGAGGTGGCGTGATGGGAGCGCATGCCGGGGGGCGAGGCATTGATATCTCTTTTGAAACCTGCGTAGAACGATCGTTACACGCAACTCAAATTTTTTATATCGACCAGGAAGGCCCCGGTTGGTGGTAAGGGCGATAGCTATGGTCTCGCCTCGCGCGTTCGCCTCCTCGCCTCGCAGGTTCGCTCGTCGTCTGTGTCCGCACCCGCCCTGCCCCTTTCCTCCGCTGCCTGCGTCCGCGCCGTCGTGAGGTCAGGCCGCCGTGAGTCAGGTCCCATCGTGACGTCAGGCCCACCGTGATGTCGACCCACCGTTAGGTCAGGCTCACCAGGCTCACCATGAGGTCAGGCTCACCATGACGTCAGGCCCAGCGTGAGGTCAGGTTCACCAGGCTCACCATGAGGTCAGGCCCACCGTGACGTCAGGCCCAGCGTGAGGTCAGGCTCAGGAGGCCCACCATTGAGGTCTGGCCCACCGTGATGTCGACCCACGATGAGGTCATGCCCACCATGCAGGTCCCCGGGCGCGGTGGGCGAACTCCGAGGCGATGGCTGTTACCCTTGCCGGACGACGCGGCGGCGGTCCGATCGTGGGCCGGCGGGCGCGCCTCGCCAAGTCCATGGAGAAGTTCGTCATCGAAGGCGGCGTCCCGCTCTCCGGCACCTTGATCCCCGCCGGGAACAAGAACGCGGCGCTCCCCATCCTCGCCGCCTGCCTCCTCACCGAGGATGAGGTGCTCGTGCGCAACGTCCCCCGCATCCGCGATGTGGAGGCCATGGTGGCCATCCTGGAGCGCATCGGGGTGCGCGTGGAGTGGCACGGCCTCAACGAGGTGGCCGTGTGCGCCGCCGACATCCACAGCGCCGAGGTGGATCGCGAGCTGGCCGAACAGATCCGCGCCTCCTTCCTGCTTGCCGGCCCCCTGCTGGCGCGCTTCCAGCGCGCCGTCATGCCCCCACCCGGGGGGGACGTGATCGGGCGCCGACGCCTCGACCCCCACCTCGACGCCTTCCGCGCCATGGGCGCCCGCGCGGAATGCGGCCGCGACATCCTCCTGAGCGCCCCCCGTGGCCTGCGCCCCACCGACGTGTTCATGGACGAGCCCTCCGTGATGGCCACCGAGAACGCCCTCATGGCCGCCGCCCTCACCCCCGGGCAGACCGTGATCGGCAACGCCGCCTGCGAGCCCCACGTGCAGGACCTCGCGCGGATGCTCGTCAAGATGGGCGCCGACATCCAGGGGATCGGCTCCAACCTCCTCACCGTCAACGGACGGGAGCGCCTGCATGGGTGCGCCCATGAGATCGCCCCCGATCACATCGAGATCGGCAGCTTCATCGCCCTCGCCGGGGTCACCGGGGGCGAATTGCTCGTCAAGGACACCGTCCCCGGCGACCTGCGCATGATCCGCCTCGTCTTCGAGCGCCTCGGCCTGCGCACCGAGGTGCACGGCAGCGACATCCTCGTGCCCGGCGGGCAGCGCCTCGTGGCCCAGGCGGACGTGGGGGAGTACAAGAGCAAGATCCAGGACGGCCCCTGGCCCGCCTTCCCCGCCGACCTCACCTCGATCGCCGTGGCCCTTGCCACCCAGGCCGAGGGCTCCATCCTCGTGCACGAGTGGATGTTCGAGAACCGCCTCATCTTCGCCGACAAGCTCATCCTGATGGGCGCCGACATAGTGATGTGCGACCCCCACCGCGCCATCGTCACCGGCCCCCGGCGGCTGCGGGGGGAGCGCGTGGAGTCGCCCGACATCCGCGCCGGCATGGCGATGCTGCTCGCCGCCCTCTGCGCCGACGGCAAGAGCGAAATCGGCAACATCCGCCAGATCGACCGCGGCTACGAGCGGATCGACGAGCGCCTGCGCGAGTTGGGCGCCAACATCGAGCGCGTCGCCGTCGAGCCCCAGCCCGCGATCCACGTGTAGCGCGACCCGCGCGCCTCCCACTCCAAGGCGGCCCGCGCGCGTGAGGCCGTCCGCGCCAGGAGCTCCTCTCCATCGCCCGCCTCTATCTCGTTCTACCCTTCCCACCGCTGTTTGCTTCTCACCACCCCAACCCCGAACTAGCGTCCCGTCCCCGTCGCAGCGTATACATGTCAATCCCATGATCCACCCCATCCCCAGCGGCACCCGCGACGTGCTGCCCGACGAGATGCGCGAGATGCGCGCCATCACCGAGGCCCTGCGCAGGGTCTTCGAGGCCCACGGCTACGGCGAGGTGTACACCCCCGCCCTGGAGTACGAGGCCGTGCTCGCCCGCGCCGATCGATTTGGAGTCCCGC
This sequence comes from Solirubrobacteraceae bacterium, assembly GCA_035566955.1. Classification (GTDB taxonomy): domain Bacteria; phylum Actinomycetota; class Thermoleophilia; order Solirubrobacterales; family Solirubrobacteraceae; genus Palsa-744. The sequence goes on from DATMPY010000084.1 coordinate 3,871, forward strand.
CCACCCCGCCGCCCGCCTATCGCCTGTTCGACGAGGCCGGCGCGCTGCTCGTGCTGCGCTCGGACATGACCGTCCCCATCGCCCGCCTCGCCGCCACCCGTTACGCCCACGTCGAGCCCCCCCTGCGGTTCTGCTACTTCGCCCACTGCTACCGCGGGGTGCGCCCCCAGCGGGGCCAGCCGCGCGAGTTGCTGCAGGCGGGCATCGAGCTGATCGGCGCCCCCGCCCCCCAGGGCACCGCCGAGGCGCTCGCCGTGCTCTGCCGCGCCCTGGACGCCACTGGCCTCGAGGACTACCGCGTGGGCCTCGGAGACGCGTCGCTGTTCGGCGAGCTGATGGCCGGCGTTGGGGTCCACGAAGGGGCTCGCCCGGGCCTGCTAGAGGCGCTCGCGCGCAGGGACTTCGTGGCGCTGGAGGGCCTGCTCCACGAGGCGGGGCTGCCCCCCGCGGATGCCGAGCTGCTGCTGAGCGTGCCCCAGCGCCGCGGCGGGCCTGAGATGCTGGCCGAGCTGCCCCCTCCCGCCGTACAAGCCGCCGCGGGGATGCGGGCCGTGCACGAGCTGCTCGAGGACGCCGTCGCCGAGCGCGTGATCTTCGACCTCGGCCTCGTGCGCAGCCTCGGCTACTACACCGGCGCCGTCTTCGAGGTCTACGACCCCGCCCTGGGCGCCCCCATCGGCGGCGGGGGACGCTACGACGAGCTGCTCGGGCGCTTCGGGCGCTCGCTGCCCGCTGTGGGCTTCGCCCTGGGCGTCGACCGCCTGCACATCGCCCTCGCCGGGGAGGAGCGCGGCCGTGGAGCGGGGCTGACGCGATGAGCGCGCGTGGGCTGTCGCGCGACGTGCCGGCAAAGGGCAGGACCGAGGCGACGAACCCGCTTGGACCGGCGCATCACGCGTCGCCGCGGGGCAGGAGGACCGAAGCCGGGAGACACTCGCCTTCGACCGAATCCGGTAGACATGCGCCTTCGGC